>DATCCQ010000185.1:0-2343 GCA_036511185.1 Gaiellaceae bacterium | reverse complement strand
CTACAGAAGCCCGCGTAACGTCGCCCGCGGCCTGGCGCTCATCCTTCTGGGCGAGTCGGGCATGAGGGCGCAGCGTCGTATCCGCCAACCGCGACTCGAGCGGCCCGGCTGGCTTGATCCCGAGCGCAAAGGCACTCCCGAGCAAGAAAACCGGGCCGGGTTGTAGCCACACGAATTCGTTCCGCCTCGCGCCGGTTAGCCCTGGATCTCCAGCCGGAAATCGCCGAGCTTTGCGCTTTTGGGGCTACGACGGCGACAAGCTCTTTTTCACGCGGGCGGGCACTCCGGCGACCAGAGTGTTTTCTGGAACATCTCTCGTGACAACTGCTCCGGCGGCGACGACTGCTCCCGCACCGACGGTCACCCCGGGGAGGATGATTGCGCCGGCGCCAATCCAGGCTCCGTCTTTGATCTCGACCTTGAAGGACCGATTGCTTCCGACGCGTTTCGACTCGAGACCTATCTCGTGCGTCACCGTGAAGATATTCACGTTGTGCGCTATCGCGACATATTCGCCGATTACTATCGCCGCTATCCGATCCGCGACCAGAGTGCAATAGGGCGCGATATAAGAGTGCCTCCCAATTCGTAGGTTGTGATGGGTGATACGAGCGCCGCCACCGATAGCTGTCGGGAACGCGGCCTTAATACCACCGGCGGTAAGCACGAGACCGCGAAGGCGCATGAGTGAATACGGCGGCCCCATGAGCGCCGCGACACAACGCGCGAGGACGAGTCTCCACGCTTGGACCTTCCAAAGAAACCTGCGCAACAGCATCGGGGTATCGATTCTACTTCCAGCTGAACTCGCCGTCCGGCTTGATCCCGTCCGGTTCCCTGCGTCTCGACGACCTCGCCCACCTCGATCAGTTGCTCGACTCCCAGGCGCCAGTCGGGCGCCTGTGCCGCAAGAGTATGGGAAGCAACCAGCGCCCTGCCAACCGACACATGATTAATTCGGGGATTCCGGCCATGGCCGCTAGCATGTGGCGCATGAAGCAGACGGGGCGAGCCCGGCGGTGACGAGCTTCTCGGTCGTAATTCCGACCCTGAAGCGCCGCGAACCTCTTCGCAAGGCACTCGGGAGCCTGCTCGCATGCGTTCCGCCGCCGGATGAGGTCATCGTCGTCGATGGAGATCCCGAAGGCTCCGCGCGTGACACCGTGAAAGCGCTTACTCCCGCCTCGAGCCCGCCCCGGCTCGTTTACTTACTTTCGGAGACAGGATCGACGACGCAACGCAACCGGGGGATCGACATCTGTAGCGGTGACGTGATCGTCTTCTTCGACGACGACGTCGTGGTCGACGCCGACATCTTCGATCACTTTGCCTCCGTCTATCAGGACGCTGAGCTCGTGGGCGCCACGGGTTACGAGCGGGGCCCGGGCCGGCGCCGCTTTGGCGACAAGAGCTCTTTCCTGCGGCGACTGTTCATGCGGCGCAGCAAGCAGGGAACGTTCACTCGTTTCGGCTATCCACGCTACGTGGTCGATCTCGATCGCGAGCACGACGTGGAACGGCAGGGAGGCAGCTTCATGAGCGCGCGCAGGGAGGCGGCGGACCTGGTTCGCTTCGACGAGCTGCTCACCGGTTACGCGCTGGCCGAAGACGAGGACTTCTCCTATCGCCTTGCTCGCCTGGGGCGCGTGCGCTACTTCCCGCTGCTCTCGATCTGGCACGAGCAACATGGAGCTCGCGACCTGCGCGCGGTCGACAAGAAGCTCATCTTGAACAGGACCTACCTGTTCAAGAAGAACTTCCCGCAGACGGCTCTGGCCAGGACGCAGTTCGCCCTCCTGCTCGCCTCGTTCCTCGTTCATCGCGTAGTGAACAGGGAGTGGGACGGCGTGCGTGGCCTGCTCGACGGCTACCGCGAGCTCTGGCGGCGACGCAGGCTCCTGGACGATCCGAGCTCCTTCATTCGCGGAACGCGAGCGCCCTCGCCCGACGCCGAGTCGGCCGGCGAGAGCGAGAGAGCCCCGAGCGAGACCTAGGCGCGCTCCCGGCCTCAGGCTTCGCGTTCGCTCAACAGCCGGGAGTAAAGCTCAATGTGCTCGCGACGCCAGTGCTCCAGGTCGAATAGATCTCGCGCGCGCGCATGACCGGCCGAGCCGAGCTTGCGGCGCAACTCCGGGTCGTCTAGCAAGCGGGCGATCGCGCCGGCCAGCGCCTTTTCGTCCCCGGGCTCGACGAGCAAGCCCGTCTCTTCGTCGACGACGAGCTCGGGTAGCCCGCCCACGGCGGAGGCGACAACCGGAACGCCCGTGGCCATCGCCTCGAGCACCGACATCGGCATGCCTTCCGAGCGGCTGGAGAGAACGAAGACGTGCGACCGGCGAAGCA
>DATCCQ010000184.1:0-4131 GCA_036511185.1 Gaiellaceae bacterium | reverse complement strand
CCTCTTCGAATGTCGACGCTCCAGATGAGCGAGACCGCGCCCCAGGCGACGAAAGCCGCCAACGGCCAAGCGATCGGCCCTAGCTCGCGCGATCTCTGGTCACCACGGTAGAGCTCCCAGGCAAACAGGAGCGTGGCCGCCGTGATCACCAAGTAGAGGAGTACGAACGAGTTGTAGATCGAGTCGCTAAGCCTGAATGGAAGACGAGCCGGAACACAGGCCAAAGTAAGGAACGGCAGTAACAGCGGCCAGCGCCGTAAGACGACCATCAGAGCCGCGACGATCACTATAACGACCAGGGCGACGATCGCCAGCGCCGTTAGGCCGGTGTGCGGTGCGAACGCCACGGCCGCGATCCAGCCCCCGCAGGACAGAAGCACAAGACCGATAAAGCGCACAGCTCGACTCCTGCCGAGCAGCAGCCCGAGCACTCCGAGTGCCGCAAGCGGGCTGCCGATTTGCGCAAGCACATCCATGATCGTTCTGTCAGCTTCTCGCGCTCGGCGCTGAACAAGCTCGCCGCGACCGCGTATTGCAGGGTAAAACCGTTAAAGCCGAGGAAGTTTACAGCGGTAGGCCGGCAGGCCGGAGTAGCGGCCCAGCGGACTCCCCTTAAGTAACGGCTACTACGGCGAGAGTTCCTCGGCCGGCTGCACTCCGGAGCGCCGAGAAAGAAGGTAGGCCGCTCCCCAGATTGTGAATACGAGAAGGCCCAATCCGAGCCCGGCGAGCACGGCGATGTCCGTCCAGTGGCCAGGCAGCGGCTTGAGCAATTTGAAGCCGCTCAGGAGTAGCACGATCGAGAAGGCGATGCGAAGCACCCGGTCGGGAATACCGACGCTCACCTGACTGCCGATCATGATGCCGGGGATCGAGCCGGGGAGCATCCAGAGGAGCGCGTGCCAGGCGACGTCGCCGCTGACAACGTGACCGAGCCCCGCCACCCAGCAGAGAGCGGCGGCGTGGAAGATGTCGGTGCCGACAATCCGCCGAGCCGTAAGCGGGAACGCGAGGAGCATCACCAGCCCGAAGAAAGTGCCGCTGCCGACCGAAGTCAGACCGACCACGAACCCGCCCGTCGCCCCCAGCGTGAGGGCGATCGCGCGATCGCGTGGGCGCAGCAGGAACGTCTCGTCGCTCGCCTGGACGCCTCCCTTGATGAACGTCTTGAGTAGGAAGCCGATTCCGCCCAGGATCAGCGCCGCAGCGATGATCCGCGTCTGCAGGTCGGCTGCACCCTTGCCAAGCCCGTGAGAGACCCAGACTCCGACCAGCGACATCGGCATCGAGCCGCAGAGCATCCAGAGCACGAGCGGCTTGTGAATCGTCCCGAGAACGTGATGGCGTGCGGCGCCGAACGATTTGAAGATCGCCCCGTGCATCAGGTCGGTGCCGACGGCCTTGCCCGGATCGAAACCGAAGACAAGGATCAGAAGCGGCGTCATCAGCGAACCGCCGCCCATCCCGGTCATACCAACCAGTGTTCCTACGCCGAGTCCCAGCAGTACGAACTGCCAGGTGCCGCCACTCACCGGCGATAGGCCTCTATGAGCACGTCGGCGACCTCGGGCCGCGTGAACTCGATGGGAGGCTCTTCGCCTGCCGCGAGCATCTCGCGCACCTTCGTCCCCGAAAGCACGACCCGGTCCTCGCCGCCGTGCGGGCAGGTCTTGGTCGAGGCCATCGAGCCGCAGCGCCGGCACCAGAAGGAGGGCTCGAACATCATCGGCTCGATGTCCAGCTCGTGTGGCTCGAACTCATCGAAGATCAGCTGCGCGTCGTAGGTGCCGTAGTAGCTGCCGACACCGGCGTGGTCGCGACCGACGATGAAGTGCGAGCAGCCGTAGTTCTTGCGGCAGATGGCGTGCCAGATCGCCTCGCGCGGCCCCGCATAGCGCATCGCCGCGGGGAAAGCCGAGACGACCACGCGATCGGGCGGGTAGTAGCCCTCGATCAGCGCGCGGTAGCAATCCACCCGTACTTTTATAGGGATGTCGTCCGACTTCGTGTCGCCCACGAGCGGATGGATGAGCAGACCGTCCACAGTCTCGAGCGCGACCTTGGTCAGGTACTCATGAGCCCGGTGGATCGGGTTTCGCGTCTGGAAGCCGACCACGCGGCGCCAGCCTCGCTCGGCAAAGAGGGCGCGCGTGGCGGACGGATCGCGCGCGAGCTCGGGGAAGGGCGGTGTCGGACGCTCAAAGACCGTGACCTCGCCGGCGAGATAGAGAGGCTTCTGCGCGAGCAGGACGGAGACTCCCGGGTGCGCCTCGTCACTGGTTCGGTAGCAGAGCTCCGCCTCGCGCCTGACGTCATAGTCGAACACCTCGTTGACGTCGAGCACGGCGTAGAGAGTCCCGTCTTCGCCGGCCAGGGCGACTCGCTCGCCCCTCGGCGCCTCGTCCACCGCTAAGCAGACGGGTAGAGACCAGGCGAGCCCGTTCGTCAGCCGCATGCTCTCCAGCACCGACTCGTAGTCGTCGCGGCCCATGAAGCCGCGAAGCGGCGAGAGGGCGCCCGAGGCGATCATGTCTAGGTCGGCGAGCTCGCGCGAGCTGATGGTGACCTTCTCGAGCGCCTCGACGCCGCCCGGGCGTGGTCCCTTGCGCTCGACCAGCTCTCCTCCGTGCGGCTTGATGAGCATGTTCAGAGCGGAGCTCACGCATTCACCTCCGCTCCGACGAGCCCGAGCTCTTCGAGCTTGGCAATCACCGTCTGGGCGGCCTGCTCGGGAGACAGCTGCTCGGTGTCGAGGACGATCTCGGCTTTCGAAGGCGCCTCGTAGGGGTCGTCGACGCCCGTGAAGCCCTTGATCTCACCCGCGAACGCTTTCGCGTACAGGCCCTTGACGTCGCGGCGCGCGCACTCTTCGACCGAGGCGGCTACGTAGACCTCGACGTACGGCCCGTACTCCTCGATCAGCGCGCGGTTCTTCTGCCTGATCTCCTCGTAGGGAGAGATCGCGGCGGCGATGACGGCGGCGCCGTGACGGGTGAGGCGCGAAGCGACCCAGCCGATCCGCTCGATGTTGGTGTCGCGGTCCTCTTTCGAGAACCCCAGTCCCTTCGAGAGGTTCGTCCGAACCGTGTCGCCGTCCAGGTACTCGACGATGCAGCCGCGCTCGTCGAGCGCCGGTCCCACGAGGTGCGCGATCGTCGTTTTGCCGGAGCCGGAAAGCCCCGTGAACCAGAGCGTGAAACCGCCGCCGCGTGAGCGGCCCGACTCCGGGTGCTCGTGAGGATAGATGTGCTCCACAGTTCCCCCTCGATTTCCGCTCCGGCTTCCACCGAAACTCGTTTTCTGCCGCAGATCAGTCCTTCTTCGCGCTCGGGCCGTCTGGGTGGATGCCGCACTCGAGCTTGTCGGAGCCCGACCAACGTCCCGCCCGCTCCTCCTCGCCCGGATTGGTCGGACGCGTACAGGGGATGCACCCGATCGAGCGGTATCCCATGTCGTGCAGCGGGTTGTAAGGAATCTCGTTGACCGTGAGATAGGCCCAGACTCGTTTCTCGTTCCAATCAGCGAAGGGGTGAAACCTCCACAGGCCGTAGCGCTCTGAGTACTGGATCTTCTTCAGTCCGGCCCGGCTCGGCGACTGGTCACGGCGGACACCCGAGATCCAGGCTCCGTACGGCGCAAGCGCGCGCTCGAGCGGCTCGACCTTGCGAATGTGACAGCAGCGGTCGGGATCGCGCTCCCAGAGGTTCGGGCCCTCTTGCAGGTGCTGCTCGGCAACCGAGATGATCTTCGGTCGGATCAGGTTGATGCCGTAGCGCTCGACCAGAAGGTCGCGCAGGGCATACGTCTCGCGGAAGAAGAGCTCTGTGTCGAGCTCGATCACGTCGACCTTGAGGCCGAGCTCGGAGAGCATGTGCACGAGCGCCGAGGACTGCTTCTGCCAGGAGCAGGTCAGGCAGAGTTGCGCGCCAAATCTCTCGGCCGCCCAGCCCAGCAGCTCTTCCGCCGGCAGCGGCTCAAGCTCCTGCGCGAGTCGCTCGGCGAGTTCCGGCGAATACTCGAGACCGAATGGGGGCTCAACTCTTGCCAAGAACCGCCTTCATCGTGTCGGAGCGAAGCCCGAGCCGAAGCGCCTCGAGACCGAGCGCCTCCTCCGGCGGGATGTTGCCAAGG
>DATCCQ010000183.1:0-14628 GCA_036511185.1 Gaiellaceae bacterium | reverse complement strand
GAGGAATTCATTCGCTCGCACGGCGCGGAGCCCACCTTCAAGGGCTATCACGGCTATCCAGCCTCGATTTGCGCCTCGCCGAACGCCATGGTCGTACACGGCATTCCGGACCACTACACGCTTGCCGAGGGGGATATTCTCTCGGTCGACGTCGGTGCGACGCTGAACGGTTACGTCGGCGACGGCGCCTTCACCTTCCCTGTCGGCGAGATAGATCCGACAGCGCGCCGGCTTCTCGAGACTTGCCGAGCGGCGCTGGCGGCGGGAATAGGGCAGGCGACGGCCGGGAACCGGCTCAGCGACATATCCCACGCAGTGCAGGCGAAAACCGAGCAAGCAGGCTTTTCGGTCGTGCGTACGCTCGTCGGCCACGGCGTCGGCCGGGTGATGCACGAAGACCCGCAGATCCCCAACTACGGTGAGCCCGGGCGTGGCCCGGAGCTGAAGGTGGGAATGACACTGGCGATCGAGCCCATGATCACAGCCGGCTCGCCGGACGTATACGTGCACGAGGATGAATGGTCGATCTCGACCGCTGACGGCTCGTTGGCGGCCCACTTCGAGCACTCGGTCGCAGTCACAGAAAGCGGGCCGCGTATCCTCACTGCCGTCCCAGATCTGGATCTAGGCGTAATTGCTGGACTTTCTACGCTTTGACGACGGTCTAAGAGTGCGACGAAGCGGTTGTAGCTGCTACGATTCGCTGCCGCGGCGCAGCGCGTTCGAGTACGCGCGCGTACCGTAGGTATTACCGCGCTCAGTTGAGCGCGGTTTCCGTGAGAAGGATGGCGAAGAGCGAAGAGAAAATCGAGGTAGAAGGCGAGGTCGTCGAGGCGCTTCCGAGCACGATGTTTCGGGTGCAAATAGATGGCGGACACAGCGTGCTTGCGACCATCTCAGGGAAGATGCGCAAGCACTACATTCGAATCCTTCCCGGCGACAAAGTGAAGGTTGAGCTCTCGCCCTACGACCTGACACGCGGCCGGATCACCTACAGGCACAGGTAAAGAAAATGAAAGTTCGTCCCTCTGTAAAACCAATCTGCGAGCGTTGCCGCGTCATCAAGCGTCACGGTGTCGTGATGGTGATTTGCTCGAACCCGCGCCACAAGCAGCGGCAAGGATAAAAGGACTAGTCGATGGCACGTATCGCCGGCGTCAACCTGCCGAATCAGAAGCGACTCGAGATCGGGCTGACCTACATCTACGGAGTAGGGCGCTCGACGTCGCTGAAGATCTGCAGCGATCTTGGGCTTTCGCCCGACACCAAGGTGCGCGATCTCACCGACGAGGAAGTCACCAAGCTTCGTAACTACATCGACCAAAACCTCGAGGTTGAGGGCGATCTGCGCCGCGACCGCCAGCAGGCAATAAAGCGCCTGATCGAGATCGCCTGCTACCGCGGCATCCGTCACCGCCGCGGCCTACCTGTGAACGGGCAGCGGACGAAAACGAACGCACGCACGCGTAAGGGCCCGAAGAAGCTGATCGGCAAAGGCAAGAAGGGGAGATAGTTGGCACCTCCGAGAAAACCGACGCGCGGTCGTACGCGCCGCCGCGTCAAGAAGAACATCGCCGTCGGCCAGGCGCACATCAAGACGTCTTTCAACAACACGATCGTCGCGCTGACCGATCACGAGGGCGCCGTGATCGTTTGGGAATCGGCCGGCTCCGCGGGCTTCAAGGGCTCGCGCAAGTCGACGCCTTTCGCCGCACAAGTCACGGCCGACTCTGCGGCACGCAAGGGCATGGAGCACGGACTGCAGAAGGTCGAGGTCTTCGTCAAGGGGCCCGGATCGGGTCGCGAGACGGCTATCCGCTCGCTGCAGGCTGCCGGGCTGGAGATCCTCTCAGTTAAGGATGTGACGCCGCAGGCTCACAACGGCGTCCGGCAAAAGAAACGGCGCAGGGTGTAAGCGGCAATGGCGCGAAATCTAGGACCAAAATGCAAACAGTGCCGCCGCGAGGGCCTCAAGCTCTTCCTCAAGGGGGAGCGGTGCCTGACTGAGAAGTGCGCCGTCGAGCGGCGTAGCTATCCGCCGGGTGAGCACGGGCGCGGTCGCATCAAGCAGAGCGAATACCTGCTGCAGCTGCGCGAGAAGCAGAAAGCACGCCGCTACTACGGTCTGCTCGAGAAGCAGTTCCGCGGCTATTACACGAAGGCGGCGCGCGGTTCGGGCATTACCGGCGAGACCCTGCTGCGCCTGCTCGAGACCAGGCTGGACAACGTAGTGACGCGCCTCGGCTTCGCATCTTCGCGCTCGCAGGCTCGCCAGCTTGTTCGCCACGGGCACTTCCAGGTGAACGGGCGCCGCGTCAACATCCCCAGCTATCAGCTCAAGCCCGAGGACGTGATCATGGTTAAGGCGGGCTCCGATGCCGAGCCGCTGATCCGCGATGCCACTGATCTCACCGCCTCGGTGCCAGGCTGGATGCAGGCCGATCACGAAGGTCTGACAGGAACGATTCTGCGCTTGCCTGAGCGCGAAGAGATCGACACACAGGTGCAGGAATCACTAATCGTCGAGCTCTACTCGAAGTAACCGACCGGGACACGTTTTCAGGAGAGGGAAAGGAACGGCAACTTGGCCACTCGCACGAGCCTCATGGAATTCCAGGTTCCCAAGATCGTCCACGAGGAAGTGGATGAGCGCCGCGGCATATTCGTGATCGAGCCACTCGATCGCGGCTTCGGCTACACGTTCGGGAACTCGCTTCGGCGCGTGCTGCTCTCCTCGCTAGAGGGAGCCGCTGTCACCTCGGTGAAGATCGAGGGCGTCGCACACGAGTTCACCACCGTCCCGGGCGTACGCGAGGACGTGACTGACATCGTCCTCAACCTGAAGAACCTGATCTGTCGCCTCTACGGCGATTCGCCCGAGATCGAAGTACGGCTTTCGAAGAAGGGGGCGGGCTCGGTTATAGCCGGCGACCTCGAAGCGCCCGCCGATCTCGAGCTGCTTAATCCCGAGCTGGAGATTGCGCATCTCTCAGATCGCGGCAAGCTCGAGCTGACACTGACGATCGGTCGCGGTCGCGGATACGTCCCGGCCGAGCTCAACCGCGGGCTCGAGCACACGATCGGAGTAATTCCGATCGACTCGATCTTCTCACCGGTTCGTCGCGTCGCCTATGACGTCGAAGCCGCCCGTGTCGGTCAGCGCACCGACTACGACAAGCTTCGCCTCGACATCACCACCGACGGTTCGATCGATCCGCGTGAGTCGGTAGCGCAGGCGGCCGAGATCCTCATCCGCCAGCTCGCCATCTTCACCGATGTGGAGAAGATCGAAGGGCTGACGCAGGTCGCCGCCGCGGAGACTGCGCCCGAGGCAACGGTTGCCCACGGCATGGAGAACTTCCCGATTGAGGAGCTCGAGCTGGGCGTTCGTTCATACAACTGCCTCAAGCGCGTCGGCATTGAGACGATCGGCGACCTCGTCACCAAGACCGAGGTCGAGCTGGGCGCGATCCCGAACTTCGGCAAGAAGTCGATTGAAGAGGTCAAGGAGACGCTAGCGGCTCACGGCCTGAACCTACGCGGCGAGGACTGATCGAGAGCCATGCGACACCAGCGCAAAGGCAAGAAGCTCGGACGCGACTCCGCGCACAGGCACGCGCTCTACGCGAACCTGGTTTGCGCGCTGATCGAGCACGGGCGCATCAAGACGACCGAAACCAAGGCCAAGGCGGTCAAGCCGCTCGCCGAGCAGATGATCACGCTTGCCCGGCGGGGCGACCTGGCCGCTCGTAGGCTGGCCATCGCCAAGCTGCGCTCGGTCGATGCCGTGCACATCCTCTTCAGCGAGGTCGCGCCGCGCTTTGTCGATCGCCCGGGCGGCTACTCGCGCATCGTCAAGATCGGGCCCAGGCAGGGCGACGCCGCCGACATGGTCTACCTCGAGTTCGTCGATTACGCGCCCGGCACGGTCGACTGAGCTTCGCGTCCGCGAATTGAGCTAGCCGCGGGCTCCATCAGGGGCGTATTAGGCTATTCGCGTGCTGCTCCTGACCGCGATCTTGCTTGCAGTATTCGTTCTACCGACGCCCTGGAACGGAATCGTGCTGGTCTGCGGGCTCCTGGGCGAGACGGGCGAGCTGGTTTTCGGAATCTGGTATTCGCGCCGGCGCCGCGCCGTCGCCGACGCCGAGAGGATAGTCGGCTCTGCGGCCAAGGTGATCGCGCCCTGCCGCCCGCGCGGGCGCGTCAGCTACAAGGGCGAGCGCTGGAATGCCGTCTGCGCGGAAGGCGCGCAGGCAGGTGAGCGAGTGCGGATAGTCGGGATGGACGGGGCGACGCTGATTGTCGAGCGAATCGAGGCCTCGTGACTGGGCCGACCGAGGAGCTGGTGGTCAGGCGCTTTCGGGAGAGCGATCTCGCCGAGGTCTGCGAGCTGGTCCGCGAAACAATCAACACGAGCTACGCGGCCGTCTACCCGCCGCGCGTGGTCGACTTCTTCCACCAGTATCACGAGCGCTCTGTCGTGATCGCCGATGCTGCGTTCGGGCACACGATCGTCGCGCATTCGGGCGGCAGGCTCGTCGCAACCGGGACTCGCGCCGGAACAACCGTCAGGCGGGTGTTTGTCAGCGCCGCTTGGCAGCGCCGCGGGATCGGGCAGATGCTGATGGCCGAGCTCGAAGCCGCCGCGCTCGAGGCGAAGATCGAGCGCCTCGACCTGAGCGCCTCGCTGCCGGCGAAGGAGTTTTACCTGCGGCTCGGCTACGAGGTCGTCTCGGAGGAGGACTACGAGGTCGCTCCAGGTCAGCATCTCGAGTACTACGAGATGGCGAAAGAGCTTCGCCGCTAAAGAGTGAAAGTGACGCTTTCGGTGCGGTCTCGTTTCTGACGCGCGCGTCTTTCCCGAATAGGATCGACACCGGGGAGGGAGGAGTGGTGGCCTCCCGGCCCGGCGATTTCGAGAATCGTGTGTAGCCGCCGCCGCAGGCGGGAACAACCCCTACGTGATCGATTACGTGATCGTCGGGGGAGGACGCGGGGGTATCTCTGCGGTCGAGGGGATCCGCGAGCTCGACAGCTCGTGTTCGATCCTGCTCCTAAGCGCCGAGTCTCACCTCCCCTATGATCGCCCGCCTCTGAGCAAGCAGCTCTGGACGGGTAAGAACGATGTCACCGACATCTTCGTCCACGATCGCGCCTTCTTCGAGCGCGCGGGCGTCGAGCTGGCAAGCAGCGAGCGAGTAACCGAGATCCGGCCTGAAAAGAAGACGATCATCAGCGATCGCGGTCGAAGCGAGCGCTACGGAAAGCTGCTCCTCGCCACGGGCGGAACGCCGCGTCGCCTGCAGATCCCAGGCGCCGAGGCCGAAGGCGTCTTCTACTTCCGCACGCTCGATGACTACCTCGAATTGAGTCGCGATCCGGAAGGACAGTCGATCCTCGTTGTCGGTGGAGGCTTCATCGGCGCGGAGATCGCGGCGGCGCTGAGCATGCACGGTGCGCACGTGACGATGCTGTTTCCCGGCCGCTTGATGCTGGGACGCGTCTTCCCCGAGGCGCTCGCCCGCTCGATTCAGGAGCAGTACGAGCAGCGCGGGATCCGCATCCTGAACGGGGACGCGCCGATCTCATTCGCGCCCAGGGGCGGCTGGCTGGCGGTCGAGACGCGCCGGGGCGAGCATCTAGCCTGCGACGCGATCGTGGTCGGGATCGGGATCGAGCCGGAGGTCGAGCTGGCCCGTTCGGCCGGGCTCACGATCGACAACGGCATCGAGGTGAATGAGTTGCTCCAGAGCTCCGACCCCGACATCTTCGCCGCCGGCGACAACGCCAACTTCCCATACCTCGCGCTGGGCAAGCGGATGCGCGTCGAGCACTGGGACAACGCGGTAGCGCAGGGGAAGGCCGCGGGACGCAACATGGCCGGAGCCGGTGAGCCGTTCGACTACATGCCCTACTTCTACTCCGACCTGTTCGACTTCGGTTACGAAGCGGTCGGCGACGTCTCCTCGTCGCTTACGACCTACGCCGACTGGCAGGAAGAGAACGAGACCGGCGTCGTCTACTACCTGGACGATGAGCGTGTGCGGGGCGTCATGCTCTGCAATGTCTGGGGGAAGTTGGACGACGCGCGCGCGCTGATCCAAAGCGGTATCCACGTTAGCGACCGCGATCTGGTCGGCGCCGTCCACGCATAAAGCAGGGGCGAACGAAAGGGGAAAAGATGGCCGACCAGATGCAGGTAGAGCTGCTCTCGGATCTGGAGGTCGCCGAGCGGGCGGCGTTACTACCGGAATGGATCCTGGGCGAGGGCGTGCTCTCGCGGGAGTTCGAATTTGCGGATTTCTCGGAATCGATGAGCTTCGTGAACCGGGTAGCCGCGCTGGCCGAGGAGCACGATCACCATCCCGACATCAACATCTCCTACGACCACGTCCGCCTCGATCTCAGCACGCACACGGTCGGCGGACTGACCGAGAAGGACTTTGCCCTTGCGCAAGCAGTGGACGGTCTGATCTGATCTCTCCTGCATGAGCGCACGGGAGAAACGGCTCGATGGGAAAAACGCGCTTGTCACGGGTGCGGCCAGGCGCATCGGGCGGGCAATAGCGCTGGCGCTGGCGCGCGAGGGCGCCAATGTCGCCCTCCACTACTCGAGCTCCGAAGAAAAGGCCGCCGAGCTGACGGCAGAGCTCGAGGGCTTGGGCGTGCGGGCGGTCACGCTCCGCGCCGATCTCTCCGCTCCCGAGGAGCTGGCGGCTCTTGTCGACCGCGCCCACGAAGCGCTGGGAGCAATCGAGATCCTCGTCAACAACGCCTCCGTCTTTCCGTCCGACACGCTCGAGACGGTCGAGCTTGAAGGCTTGCAGCGGAATCTCGAGATCAACGCCTGGGCGCCGCTCGCGCTCACTCGTGCCTTCGCCGCCCAGACTGAGCGTGGACACGTCGTCAATCTGCTCGACTCGCGCGTGTCGGGCTTCGACCGCACTCACGTCTCATACATCTTGAGCAAGCACGTTCTCGCTGCGCTAACCCGGATGAGCGCACTCGAGCTGGCGCCCGGGATCGCCGTCAACGGCATCGCGCCGGGGCTGATCCTGCCGCCGGCCGGGAAGGATGAGGAGTACGTCGATCGTCTGGCGCGGACTGTCCCGCTCAAGCGCCGCGGCACGCCCGAGGATATTGCCGCCGCCGCTATCTTCCTCGTCACTAGTGAGTTCGTCACCGGCGAGACGATTTACGTGGACGGCGGGCGCCATCTCAAGGAGAATGCTCCGGATGGACCGGATCGTAATCAGTGACCTGACCTGCCGCTGCGTCATCGGCGTCGAGGAGTGGGAACGGCGCGAGCCCCAGGACGTGCTCGTCTCGCTCGAGCTCTTGGCAGATCTGTCACCCGCCGGCAAGAGCGACCAGATCGAGGATGCACTCGACTACCGCGCGCTCAAGAAGGCGGTGCTGATCGAGGCGGAAGCGTCGCAGTTCCACCTGATTGAGGCGCTGGCCGAGCGTGTGGCGGAGATCTGTCTCGAGCACGAACGGGTGGAAGAGGTGAAGGTGCGAGTCGAGAAGCCGGGCGCGCTTCGCTTCGCACGCACGGTCGCGGTCGAGATCAGCCGGCGCAGGTGAGCGCGCGGGCCTTCATCGCCGTCGGCTCTAACATCGACGCCGAGCGCAATGTGGCGACCGCGCTCGAGTTGCTTGGTCGCCTTGTGCGAATTGTCGCCGTCTCTCGCTTCTACCGGACGCCCGCATTGGGAGTATCGGGAAGTCCGGATTTCCTGAACGGCGTCGTCGAGATCGAGACCGAGCTGGAGCCGCTCGAGCTGAAGCGTCTCGTACTGCTCGCGGTGGAAAGCGAGCTTGGCCGCGAGCGAGGCGGCGAGAAGAACGCCCCGCGCACGATCGACCTCGATCTCGTACTCCACGGCGACCTCGTCTGCGACAAGGAGGGGCTCGTGCTGCCGGCTCCCGAGATTCTCGAGCGCGCCTTCGTGGCCCTGCCCCTGCTCGAGCTCGAGCCGGAGCTGGTGCTGCCGGGTACGGATCGCCCGCTCCGAGGGCTCGCCGCCGGGCTATCGTCCAGCGAGATGGCGCCGGCAGAACTGTTCAACGCTCGCCAGCGACGGGTAGATCGGTCTGGAAAGGAGAGCGCGTGAACAAGGAGAGAGTGCAAGAGCTGATTCGCGAGCTTCTGGTCGAGATCGGTGAGGACCCCGAGCGCGAGGGCCTGGAGCGGACGCCGCGGCGGGTCGCGGAGTCCTACGCCTTCCTGACCTCGGGCTACAACGCTGATCCCGTAGAGCTGATCAACGAGGCCGTTTTCAGCCACGAGGCCGATCAGATGATCATCGCTCGCAATATCGACGTATACAGCCTCTGCGAGCACCACATGCTGCCCTTCTTTGGCCGCTGTCACGTCGGCTACATCCCCGACGGAAAGGTGCTCGGCGTCTCCAAGATCGCCCGCCTGGTGGACATGTACGCCCGCCGCCTGCAGATCCAGGAGCGCCTGACCGAGCAGATCGCCCACGCCATCAACGAGGCGATCGAGCCGCGCGGCGTTGGCGTTACGATCGAAGCTCGCCACCTCTGCATGACTATGCGCGGCGTCGAGAAGACCGACTCGCTGATGGTCACCTCCTCGGTACTCGGCTCCTTCCGCGCTTCTGAGGCGACGCGGGCGGAGTTCATGGCGCTGATCCGGCAGTCGCAGTAGCGACCGAGCGATGGGTTCCTAGACGCGGACGAGTCGCGATAACATCGTTCGGCAAGTCTTCCCCTGGCGATTAAGTTGCGAGCGGTTAATGGCCTTTACCCCGGTTCCGACAGCGTCGAAAAACCAGGTAAATAAAGCCGGAGCGATTCTGGCGACGGGCAGCGCATCTCCACTGGAGACGAAACGGGCGCGGGCTCTCGCGGATAGATGGCGAGCCTGCCATGCCTATCCGATTAACACTTTTCAAGCCACTTTGCGAACAAAGCTAAGGGCGTACCAAGATCCAATCGCCGCCCAACGCTTGAAGCGCATGCCGACGATTATCGACAAGCTGAAACGATATCCCGCGATGAAGCTTACGACTATGCAAGACATTGGAGGGGTGCGAGCGATTCTTGGATCGACCGCGGACGTTTACGGGCTTGTGGCCGAGTACGAGGACAGCGCTCGTCTCGCTCATGAGCTAATCGACCGAAAGGACTACATTCGCTGTCCACGGGACGAGGATGGCTATCGAAGCGTCCATCTCATCTATCGGTACTTAAACAACCGCAGATCCGAATACAACGGTTTGCGAATCGAATTACAAATACGAACGAAGCTCCAACACATCTGGGCTACCGCAGTTGAGTCAATGGGCACATTCCTCGGGCAAGCGCTGAAATCACGGCAGGGCGATCGAGAGTGGCTTGATTTCTTTGCGCTCATCTCCGCCGCCTTTGCTATTCGCGAAGAATGCACTCCCGCGCCCAGATTTGCGGATCTATCGTTCGACGCGATTGCCGCCGAGATAGCAAAGACCGAGGCGCGCCTAAACGCTCTGAACCTAATGAGTGGACTATCCGTTGCGGCAGACGCGATCTACAGAACCGGCGGGTCCGGGAGGGGATGGTCGTACCACCTAATAATCCTGAACTCGATTCAGCGAACCGTAAGAACCGAGTCCTATAACCGAGGAAGTTTCAGAGAGGCTGTAGAAGCTTACGAGAAGTGGGAAACAAAAGCCGCTCGCGGCGAAACTATAGAGCCCGTTCTCGTGTCCGCCGGTCCAATGGATCAGCTCCGCCGCGCATATCCGAACTTCTTCTTGGATATTGGTGATTTCGTGAGGTACGTCGCTGACATCGTCAATACTTCGAGGCTCAGCTAAGTCGACCGTTCGGCTGGATTTGTCTGGAAACCCGCATCAACCGGACGTCCAGTAGGCATCGGAGACGCTTTCTCCCCCCGGTCGGAATAGGTTCGAGCGGTTCAGGGACGGGTAGAGGTTGGGCGATGCTTTCCGGAGCCCTATCCGAGCCGCGCCTCCGCCGCATGCACGAAGTCATGTCCGGCTACGTCGAGCGCGGCGAGGTGCCCGGTCTCGTCACTCTGGTCAGCCGTCACGGCGAAGTGCACGTCGACGCGATCGGTAGCAAGGCGCTCGGCGGAAGCGACCCGATCGAGCGAGACACGATCTTCCGCATCTCTTCGATGACAAAGCCGATCACCGCGGCGGCGACGATGATCCTGGTCGAAGAGCGCAAGCTGCGCCTGGACGATCTGGTCGACGGTCTGCTGCCCGAACTGGCGAACCGGCGGGTGCTGAAACGGATCGGCGGGCCGCTCGATGCGACGGTGCCGGCGCGCCGGGCGATCACGCTGCGCGACCTGCTCACCTTTTGCCTCGGTTTCGGCCAGATGATGGCTCTGCCGGACGCCTTTCCGATCCTGAAGGCCGCGAACGAGCTTGATCTCGGCATGGGCCCGCCGAATCCATCGGAATGCCCGGCGCCGGATGAGTGGATCCGCCGCCTCGGTACGCTGCCGCTGATGTACCAGCCGGGCGAGAGGTGGATGTATAACACCGGCGCCGATCTGCTCGGCGTGCTGATCGCGCGGGCCGCGGCGCAGCCGTTCGAGGACTTCTTGCGAGAGCGCATCTTCGAGCCGCTGAGCATGAAGGACACCGGCTTCCACGTGCCGCCCGAGAAGATCGACCGCTTCACGGCTGCCTACTGGACGAGACCGGACAGCGGCGCGCTCGATCTCTACGACGCGGCCCAGGATGGGCAGTGGAGCCGTCCGCCGGCATTTCCATCCGGCGCCGCCGGCCTGGTCTCGACGGCCGACGACTACCTCGCCTTCGCGCGCATGCTGCTGAACAAGGGCGAGCTGGATGGGAAACGACTCCTTTCCAGGCCTTCGGTCGAGACCATGACGACCGATCAGCTCGCGCCCGAGCAGAAGGCGGTCTCGGGGCTTGTGCCCGGCTACTTCGACAGCCACGGCTGGGGCTTTGGCATGGCGGTGGTCACCAGGCGCGACGAGCCGTCCTCTCCCGTCGGCAAGTACGGCTGGGACGGGGGTATGGGCAGCTCATGGTATTCGGATCCGGCCGAAGATCTGATCGGGATCTTGCTGACGAACGCCTCCTGGACGTCCCCAAGCCCGCCGCCGATCTACCGCGACTTCTGGATGCTCGCCTACTCGGCGATCGATGACTAAGCGGTCGCCTCGCGCCAGCCGTTGTAGGCTGAGTTTGAGCACCTGCCCTGAGCGGACAATCAGATAGAAGTCGGGCAAAGCGAGATCACAGGAGGAGAGGCCGAGATGGCGGAGGTAACCAAGGAACAGCTCGTCGAGTTGCTAAACAAGGATCTAGGGCTGGAGTACACGGCCTGCGTGCAATACACGCAGCACCAGGCTGTGTTGAGCGGCGCGATGTACCAGTCGATTCAGAAGGAACTGATCATTCACGCTCAGGAAGAACTGGCCCACGCCACGATCCTGGCCGACCAGATCGATTACCTGGGCGGTGTTCCGACGGTGGATATGCCGGTTCCGGCGATATCGCCGGAAAACGTGACGATGCTCGAGCAGGATCTGGTGGGCGAGAATGACGCCATTGCGAGGTACAGCGCCCGTATCAGGCAGGCGGAAGAGCTGGATCTGTACCACCTTGCCCAGCAGCTGCGAGGCATTCTCGCGATCGAGCAGGAGCATGCGATGGATCTCGAGCAGGCGCTCGGGAAGTAGCTCAGACTCAGCCCGTCGGCGGAGGCTTGGGTCGGCCTTTAGGCATCTGGTGGCGTTGACCGGGCAAATCGCGGTCGCGGAAGCGTGAGTGTTCCGGCGCGCCGTTGTCACACGAGCGACTCAGTCCGTTACAGACGCGCGCGCTTTTTCCCGTTAGGCTCAGTAGCGGGGAGGGAAGAGTGGAGGCCTCCCGGCCGGCCTAAAAAGACGAACAAGGAGGCGCGAAAACGTGCAAACACTCGAAGCCATTCGCAAGCGCTGCAGCCTGAAGACCCATCTCTCGAAAAAGCCCGTCGAGCCCGAGAAGATCGAGCAAGTACTCGAGGCGGCGCGGCTGGCGCCCTCGGCGCGCAACCTTCAGCCCTGGCGCTTCGTTGTCGTGCAGGGCGACGAGGCAATCGAGGAACTGGTGCGGGGCGCCTTCCCGGAGTCGAACCAGGTGATGAAGGAAGCGGCGGCCCTGATCGTGATCTGCGCCAGGGAAGAGGACGACGTGATCCGCGAAGGCAGGCCCTACTACCTCTTCGACGCCGGCCTGACCGTCGAGAACCTGCTGCTGGCGGCGACCGACCTGGGCCTCGTCACCCACCCGATACTGATGTTCGACGAGGCCGAGACGAAACGAATCCTCGCAATACCCGACGACTACCGGGTCGTTCTCGTCACGCCGCTTGCCTATCCGGCCGAGCCGAGCTACGACGAAGCAGCCGAGGAGAGACTGAGCGAGCGCACGCGAAAGTGCCTGGGCGAGATAGCTTTCTACGGGAAGTGGAGCTCACCGAGAAGCGGTTGATTTGCCGCTCGCCGGAGGCGGTAGGGTACGAGGAGCTTCTGTAAAGGCCACCTAGCGCCTGGTTGAAAACCCGAGAGAAGGAGGGCAAATATGCCGGAGTTTGGATCGCCGTTTTCGGGACTAGCGAATGACCGCAAGCTCACTGACGAAGAGCTGATCAGGGCCATTCGCTTCATGGTGTCGGCAGAGTACGAGGCAATTCAGCTCTACATGCAGCTGGCCGAGTCGACCGAGAACAAGCTCGCCGTAAATGTGCTCGAGGACGTCGCCGACGAGGAGCGCGTGCACGCCGGCGAGTTTCTGAGACTGCTGCACGAGCTCGCTCCGGACGAAGAGAAGTTCTACGCCGAGGGAGCAAAAGAAGTCGAGGAAGAGATCGAGAAGCTGAAATAAGCGCATTTTCTGCACCCTTCAGCAGGCGCTTAAGGGAGAGCAACCATGATCGATCACACCGGTGTTAACGTCACAGATTACGAGCTGAGCAGGGATTTCTATAAGAAAGCGCTCGCGCCACTTGGCTACGGCATCTCGCTAGAGCTCGAGGGCGTCGCCGGTTTCGGTACGCAAGAAGGTGGAGGAGACGATCCGGGCGGCGACTTCTGGATCGGGGCCGGCGAGCCGCAGACGCCGCGTAGCCATATCGCCTTCCGCGCGACGAGCGAAGAGCAGGTGAAAGAGTTCCACCGAGCCGCGATCGAGGCCGGCGGAACCGACAACGGTCCGCCGGGCGAGCGTCCGCATTACCACCCCGGCTACTACGCGGCTTTTGTGCTCGATCCCGACGGCTACAACATCGAGGCGGTCTTCGACAGCGGGTCGCGGGCGGGCTGATGGCGCTCCCCGATCTCAGTCCGCAGAACAGCGTCCTTCTCGTCATCGACGTCATCAACTCCTGCGCGCACCCCGACTATGAAGACGCGGAGCGGAACATCCACTTCTCGAAGATTAGGCAGATGGTTCCGGCACTCACGGAGTTCATCGGCTCCTACCGGCGCCTCGGCGGCCGGGTCGTCCTGACCACGACCGTGCCTTGGCGCGAGCCCTTCCTGGCCGAGAACATCAACGACCTCTATCGGGAGAGCGAGGACGCCCGTTACTGGTCGAGCGACGAGAGCGGGCGGGCGGAGCTCTTCTACGAGATCCCGACCGAGGGCGCGATGGTCTTCGCCAAGAACACGTACGACGCCTTCGGGGACGAGGAGCTCGTCTCGGCGCTAGCGACAATGAGTCCCCGTTACGTGATATTTGCAGGGATTTTCAGCGACGGCTGCGTGATGGCGAGCATCTGCGGCGGCTTCTCCAAGGGCTACCGGCTGGTGATTGCGGAGGATCTGATCGAGACCACCGACGACGAGGAGCGGCAGCGGCTTCAGGGACTTCTCAAGGAAAGAACCTGGCCCCTGATGTACGGCGCGGCGCTGAGCTCGCAGGAGATCCTGGCCGCTCTCTCGCAGGCGTCCTCCGCCTAGCTAGAAGCGGCGCGACCGCTCGCGGCTTAGGAAGAAGCCGTGCCCGCTCAGGTTCTTGCAGGTCAAGCCGGTCATCCGGGACGTACAGGTGAAGCCGTCATACCGCCAGGTTCTGCCGTAGGCGAGCGGCTTGCCTCCCAGCGCGGTGTCTCCGTGGCAGACGGTGTTCACGCCGCCGTGTCTCTGCATCGCCAGCGAGTCGCCCCAGTCGAGGTCGCAGTTCTTCGGCCGCGCCGGTTTCGGGCGCAGGCCGCTGCGGATGTCGCAGCGCAGGTCGGTCGGGCTGCCAGAAAGGCGGGCGTAGACGCAGCCGATGTTGCCCGAAGGCGTCGCAAACTGGATCACCTGATCGCCGCGAGCGGCGGCTCCCACTACCGTTGTCGTTACGAGCGCGGCAAGCAGAACGGCGGCGAGAACGGTTACCGATCGGACGCGGTGAGGACTCCGCACGCCGCGAATCTGTCACGCCCGGCGCGGTCTGTCAAGAAGGACACGCGCTAGTCTCCGCCAGTGCGCCTGAAGCTGACGATCGAGTACGACGGCACCGCCTTCTACGGCTGGGCCGCGCAGCCCGGGCTGGAGACCGTGGAAGGCGAGCTGCGCAAGGCTCTGGAGAGGGTCTTTCCGGGCTATGAAGGTCTCGCGGTCGCGGGCAGGACGGACGCCGG
>DATCCQ010000182.1:0-5502 GCA_036511185.1 Gaiellaceae bacterium | reverse complement strand
CACTTCATATCTATCTCCGCCGCCGCGCTTGAAGAAGGCCTCGGCCATCGGCGAGCGACCGGCGTTCCCAACACATACGAAGAGGACGTTCACAGTGGGCGCTTCTCCTTTCGCGCCGCCTCGGAGCGCGGGCTCAGCGGTGGCGTCGCAACGAAAAACATCGTCCCGGTCACGGCGCACATCATAAAGTCGTCGGTCCATCTCGTCCTTTTTACGCTTGACGCTTCTGAACCGCCCGGATACCATAACGAACGTATGTTCGCCGCGCGTACTCGGTGCCACTTCTAATGAAACAGCTCCCTCTTCCGCGCCTGATCGTCTACGCCGCCGTCAGCCTGGACGGCAAGACGACGGGCTTCGATGCCGATGTCGGCCTCTACTACGAGCTCGCGGCAACCTGGAAGGAAGACGCGTCTCTCTGTGGCTCGGACACGATGGTCGCCGCCTCGGCCGAGGAAGCTAACAGCGGGGATTCCGGCGAGCCGGCGAAGGCCAGCAGCTCGGCGCCGTTGCTTGTCGTGCCTGACAGCCGCGGGCGCGTGAAGGCCTGGCGCTACCTGCTCAGTCTTCCCTACTGGCGCGACGCGGTCGTGCTCTGTTCGAGCGCGATCCCGGCACGCTATCTGTCGGAACTCGCCGACCTTGGCATCGAGACCATCATTGCCGGCAACGACCACGTCGACTACCGCAGCGCGCTTGCCCAGCTGCGCGAGCGCTTCGGCGTAGAGACGATACGGGTCGACTCCGGCGGCAGGCTGAGCGGCCTACTTCTGAGAGAGGGGCTCGTCGATGAGGTCAGCGTGCTCGTCTTTCCGACCCTCGTCGGTAACGCAAGCTCGCTCTCGATCTACAACCTCCCCGAGACCGTGCCGGCCGGTGATGTCGTATCGCTCGCCTTGCGCGGCGTCGAGGTACCGCGCGACGACGCCGTCTGGCTTCGCTACGACGTCGTTCACTAGAAGCCCGCCCGGGCTAGCGCAGTCTCAAATCACCGCTCTTGGCCGCTGATGACCCCTATGCTGACGAGATGAGCTCTGCCCGAAGTGCCGAGAAAAGCGTCCTCGCGCTGACCTTCGACGACGGACCTTCTGAATGGACGCCCTCGATTCTCGATCTGCTTGCAGAGCACAACGCTCGGGCGACATTCTTCGTCCTCGGCACCGCTATCGCCGGCCGCGAGCGCACGCTCGAGCGCGCGCTCAGCGAGGGCCACGAGCTCGGGTTACACAGCTGGTCACACCGGCACCTCATACAGCTTTCCGCGGCTGAGATCAGAGACGAGATGCTCGAGACTCAGGCCGCAATCAAGCGTGCGACCGGCTATCTCGCCCGCGTCTGGCGACCGCCCTACTTCGAAGTCGACGAGCGGGTACGCCAAGCGCTTGCAGAGTGCAAATTGACCGAAATCGGCTGTTCGATAGCCCCCGAAGACTATCACTGGCCGACAGAACGCACGGCGGCATTCGTTATCGAGCGCCTGAGCCCTGGGGCCGTCATCGACCTGCACGATGGGCGCCCCGAGCGATCCGGCAGCGACCAGACCCGCCTAGCGACCGCAACGGCTCTAGGGCAGATCCTGGCGGAGATGGAGACTATAAGTCTCGCGAGCGTGCCGGTGTCGAAGATTCCGCGCGCAGACCTTGAAATATGAGCCGCCAGCTGACAGAGTGCGACCAATGAAGCTTCGCTATCGAATAGCGCTGGTAGCCGTTTGCGCCGTCGGCGTTGCGACGCTGTTTGTGCTCAGCACAGGCGCCACAGCGAGCACAAGTAAGTCGAGGGTGAGTAAGGACACCTATATCGATTTCCGCATGCCTTCGAACAACGTTTTCTGCGCCTACGTGGTCTCGAGCTCGCCGTACGCCAAGTACCTTCGCTGCGACATCATGAGCGGTCTCAAGCCGAAGCCGTCCAGCGCGGGCTGCGTCGAGGGCAGCCGCGGCGTAAGTGCTGATATGGGCGTGACGGGCAGGGCGACCTACGAGTGCTCTAGCGATACTGTTTACAACACTCACGCCCACAAGCTCGCCTATGGAACGACCTGGCGGCATGGTGGTTTCACCTGCAAATCAAAGATGACCGGGCTCAGATGTTGGAATCTGAGCAGCCACGGTTTCTTCCTCAGCCGCCAGCACAGCTACCGCTTCTGACGTTCCCGGAGCGCGGTCCGGGTAGTTTGAGTGCGTCCGCCCTCTAGCGGGCGATTTGGCACAAACTCGGCACATCGCCGACGCTCTTTTTCGCTACCGTTTCACGACCCCGCGGGTGGGTGGATTGGTGGGGGGCTGCGTACCGCGGCGCACGATCGCCACCAAGGCGAAGCAGCGTTCGTTCGATCGACCTAATCGCCCGTCGCGGAAAGCGACTGAGCTTGCGCCGAAGCCTTGCTCGAAGCGGCGCTTGAGGCCAGGAGTCCGATCGCCGCCATGAAGAGCGCAACTATCCCAAGCGCCTTCGGAAGTCCGACGAAATGGTTCGCCGAGCCGATCAGCGGCGGCCCCACTAGAAAGCCGAAATAGCCGACCAGCGATACCGAGGCCAGCCCAATGCCTGGAGCGACATCCGGGCGGGAGCCCGCCGCGCGAAAGACCGTCGGGACTACTACCGCGAGCCCGATGCCCATGCCGGCGAAGCCGAAAATCGCCGCGATCGGATTTCCGACCAGAAGCGCCAGAGTCAGGCTTCCGGCCGCGAGCAGTCCGCCACCGCGCACTAGGGCGACGGGCCCAAAGCGAGCCACCATGCGATCGCCGCTCAAGCGCCCGCCTACCATCGTCAGCGAGAAGGCGAAGTAACCAAGCGCGGCGACAGTTTGACTGGAATGAAGTGGTTTGTGGATGTAGACCGCGCTCCAGTCGCTCGCCGATCCCTCTGCCAGCAGACTGATGAAAGCGACGGCGCCAAGCGCGATCAGCTGCCTAGGTGGTTTGACGAAGAAGCGCTGCTGCTCCGGCTGAACTCCGTCGCCGCCGCGGAGCAGGAAGGGGCTGATCAGTAGACCGCCCGCCAGCGCGACGGCAACCACAAGCGAGATGTGTAGGCGGATGTCCAGCCCGGCCCAGATCGCCAGGGCGCCGGTGCCCGCGCCGACGAGGCCACCGATCGAGTACCAGGCGTGTAAGGAGGACAGAATCGGACGCCCGTAGCGCCGCTCGAGCACGAGCCCGTGCGCGTTCATTGCCACGTCCATCGCAGCGCTGACTGCGCCGATTACGAACATGACTGCGCCGAGCACGATCAGATTGGGAGCAAAAGCGATCGGCAGGATCGAAAGGCACCAGAGGAGGAAGGAGATTCTGGTCGTTCGCCGGCTGCCGAATCTGGTGACGAGCGGCCCGACGAGCGGCATCGCCAGAATCGCGGCCAGCGGCGCGGCAAAAAAAGCGTAGGCCAGCACTGTGACCGACAAGCCGAGATTGTCCATCAGCGCCGGAATGCGGGTGACCCAGTTTCCGCCGATCGCGCCGTTGGCGAAGAAGATGTAGGCAACCGCGATCCGTGCCGCGCGTAGCTGGCTCGCCGTTGCCTGCTTCTTGCCTGCCTGGTTCAGAAAGTCTCTCTCTCCCTCGCGGAACGAGCGCTTGACCTCAGGCTAGCGGCAGGCGCGCTCAGAGCAACCAGGTCAGGTCGTGAGGACGCGCCGAAGCCGCCAGGTGGCAAGCGTCAGCAACACCGCCGCGAAGGCGCAGAGCACGACTACGTCAAGCCATACGCTCGTCAGGCCGCCGCCGTTTGTGAGCAGTGTGTTAAAGGCGTCGTTGGCCCAGGCGTGCGGCGTGATGTGCGCGATCTTGCGCATTGTGCTCGGGAAGTACTGGAGCGGCTCCATCGAGCCGCCGATGGCGGCGAAGACGAGCCCGATAATCATTCCGATCGGCCCCGCCTGCTCCTGGCTGGAGAACAACGTCCCGATCAGCACTCCCGCCCCTACTGCGACCAGGCTGAAGAGCAGGATGATCGCGCCCGTTCCGAGTGGATTGCCCCAAGAGACCGAGAAGATGAGCCAGGAAAAGAAGACGATCAACGCCGACTGAAGGAGAGTGATCACCCAGCGGCCCAGCACGATCCCGAGCAGAATCTCGCGCGAAGAGCTCGGCGTCGAGAGCATCCGCCGCGCGACGCCTAGGCGGCGTGTCTCGATCAACCAGGCGGCTCCGGTGAGCGCCGAAAGGAAGGCGAAGAGCAGCAGCTGCGTGCTTGCGCTCTGCTGGAACTGCCCGCTGGCAGCGGGATACTTCCCGCCTTTTGCCGCGAGTAGGTTGACGCTCACGGGCGAAGCCGCCTTGAGCGCGCTCACCCGTTCGAGCGCGCTCTGAAACGTCGTTCCTCGCTCGTCGCGAACGATACGGGCGGCAACGAGAGTGCTCCCCTGTGCCGCGACCACCGATTCGACCGCCATTCGAATCTGCGGCGCCAGCGAATCGGGGCGTGCGAAGTATTGGATGGTGACCGTCTTGCCCGCCTGAAGACGCCTGTCGTAGTCCATCCCAAGCACCAGCCCCGCCGAGACGTTCCCACGCTCGACGGCCTTCTCCAGACTGCCGAGGCCGTCGTAGTTTCTCGTATCGAGACCAGGCTGGTCGCCAAGAGACTTGACGAGCTGACTCGCTAGCTGCCCCTTCTCCTTCTCGACCACGCCGACGCGGGTGGAGGAGTTCCCAAATGCGACGCCGAGCAGCAGGATCAGGCCCATCGGCAGGATCAGCAGGAAGAAGATGTTGGCGCGCCAGCGGAAGGTACGCGTCAACTCGGTCTTGACTATCGCCAGCACTCTCACGGCTCGATCAGCTTCCTCACGCGCGTCAGCGCCAGTCCGCCGCTGGCGGCCGCAATAGCCAACAGGACGATCGAGGGCTTGACGATCGAGCTCAGCGCTTCGCCGCTGGAGAGATCCTGCAGACCGCTGAGGAACCAGGCGTGCGGAGTCATCTTGCTAAGGACGGCAAGCACGCCGCCGGCCTGGGCCACGGGGAAGAAGGAGCCGCCGAGCATGCCGAGGATCAGGCTGACCATCGAAAGCCAGGCGTTGGCCTGCTCCTCGGTCTTGGCGAGGGTGGTGACGAGCGCCGTCACCCCGGTCGCGGCGAGCACGGCGCTGAGGATGAGCACGCCGATCCCGAACGGGTCACCCCAGTGCGCGCCGAGCGCGTAGCGCGTCGTAAGCGCCAGTACGACCATGCTGGTGAGCCCGATGGAGATGCTGGTCAGCGCCTTGGCGCCGACGATCGAACGGCGCGAGATCGGCGCCGCCAGCATCCTGGCGAGAGTACCGTCGCGGCGCTCGTCGAGCAGGCTCGAGACCCCGAACTGAACGGCGAAGAAGAGGAAGAAGACCGCCATCGCCGCCGCGTAATAGGTTTTCGGATTGAGGTTCCTGTGCGTGGTCGAGGTGTCGCTCACCGAGACGGGCGGCTGGAGCGAGCTGCCTTTCGTGGCAGCCACTTGGGATGAGCTCGAAGCGTTTCCAAGCGCCAGCGACGCGAGCTGGATGGTGTGCGCATA
>DATCCQ010000181.1:0-5428 GCA_036511185.1 Gaiellaceae bacterium | reverse complement strand
GAGATAGCGTCGAAGTTGGTGGCCGTCCCGAAATCAACCGCGATGCAGGGAGCGCCGTGACGATCGAGGGCTGCGATCGCGTTGGCGATGCGGTCGGGGCCAACCTCGCGCGGATCGTCGAAGCGGATGGCGATGCCGGTTCGCGTTCCGGGGCCGAGCACGATCAGCTCGCACTCCAGCCAGCGCTCGACAAGCTCCTCGTAGCTGCGCACGAGCGGCGGTACGGTCGAGGCCAGACAAACGCCTGAGACGGACTCGAAATCGATCAGATTGCGGAAGAGCGAGGCAAGTTCGTCACCGGTTCGATGCGCTTCGGTGGCAACCCGGAAGTGCTGCTCGAGCCGCTCGCCATCGAAAAGCCCGAGTACGGTCTGCGTGTTTCCGACGTCGACGGCGAGCAGCATCTCAGGGAGCCTAGACGACCTCAGACGTCGTCTTCGGATTGAAGCTGCTCTCCGATCCGCTCGGCCAGAGCGTCGGCGGTCAGCTGCGAGCCCTCACCGCTGTTCAGCTCCTCGATCGTCACGTCACCCGAGGTGAAGACCTCGGCGCGCGGGATGATGCGGGCCGGGCGGTTCTTGTCCCAGACCCAGACGTCTTCCATGCGCAGGTGCAGGTAGGGATAGCTCGGCTGGCTGGCCTGCTCGACGTCGAGCTTGTTGCAGAGGTAGGTGACGTCCGGAGTGAGGATGCAGTAGCGGAAGAGGCCGAAGACGGCCGTGTACTCCTTCTTCAGCCGCAGCTCGAGCTCGGCCTCGTATTCGTCAAGATCGTCGAGGTGTGACATCGCACTGTCAGTCTAGCCCCGCGAGCAAGGTACTAGCCGGCCCTCTGCCCGGGATTTCCAGCTCGGGGTCGAGCTCGATCAGAGGCTCGAGCGCGAAGCGGCGCAGGTGCAGACGGGGATGGGGTATCTCGAGCTCCGCTTCGCTCATCGCCAGGGAGCCATAGAGAAGCAGATCGAGATCGATTACCCGCGGACCGAAGCGCGGACCGGCACGGCGCCGGCCAAGCTCGCATTCGATCAGCTGAAGACGCGCGAGCAGTTGCCTGGGCGAGAGATCGGTCTCGACAGCCGCGGCGCCGTTCAGAAAGCGAGGCTGGTCGAGAAAGTCCTCGGGCTCGGTCTCGCGCAGCGTCGATGCCGCCACCAGCTCAATGCTCGGCTCGGCGGCAAGTTTCTCGAGCGCTAACCGCAGCATCCCCTCCCGATCGCCGAGATTGGCCCCCAGCCCCACGTACGCCCTGGTCATGGCGCGATCCTAGCCTCGCGCTCACCGATCCCGCTGCTCGTCCGCGTCGCCGGTCACCGCAGCGACGCCAACCGGCGAAGCGCGAAACGAGTAGGAATGCGCCGCCGTGTAGAATCCGGCGACTTCGGATGGCCGCAAGTTCCGTCGAAATCCCGTTGCTCGCCGCCGTTCTGCCTGCGGAAGCAGACGGGATCGAGGCCCTCGAAGAGCAAGCACGGATGGAGCTGGAGGCGGCCGGCGCGAGACCGGGCGAAGAGCGGGCGGGCCGGGCTCAGCTGGGATCCTGGCGCTCACTAGGCGATCGTCCTTCTGTGAGCATCGCGTTCGTCCCAAACCGTCGAATCTCGATCGCAGCCCCGAGACTCCTGCGCGCGCTCGACATCCTTCGCACTCTCTTCGAGGTTCCGTTCGCACGAAGGCGCCTCGCCCGGCGCGGCTTCCAGCACGTGAAAACGCTTTACTGGCGCCCCTCGCGCACGATCGAGCCTCGCGGGCTCGGCCCCGCCTTGCGCAGCGTCCCGACTCGCGCCTACGTCATCGGCAGCGCGGTCGAGAGCTACCCGACAGTTCTTGACCGCTCGCTCGCCCTCGCGAGTCGCGCGCTCGGCGTTGAGCTTCATCTGGAGAAGCTCGTCTCCGCCGATTCGTTACTCGCCATCTGCGACCACGGTGTGCTGCGCCTGAGCCTTCGACCCGCGAAGCGCCAGCGCCTCGCCTTCGCCGGTCTCGAGCAGCTCGCACGGCGAACGACGGAACAGCTGCAGAAACTCGTACCGCAAGCGCTCGCCGAAGGTGAGTGCGGACCGTACCTCTGGTCGTTGGAGAAGAAGATAGGCGGCACTTCCGCGCGAGCGCCGCTTTCGCCGGCGCTCACCGAGCGGGCGTCCGAGATTCTCTTCCTACTCGCCGAGACCGGCGAGCAGACTCGAGCTCCGACGGGACTGGAGCGTGAGGCCGGCCTGCTAGGCGCCGCCGTAGACAGAGATCTCGGCCTGCGTCTCGAAGAGGCCGTGCACTCTCTCGAAGACACGCTCGCTCCGCTGCCGCGCGTCTTCGGGCACGGCGACTACTGGGCCGGCAACCTCCTCGTCGAGGATGACACGATTCGTGGCGTCGTCGATTGGGATGGCTGGAACGCGAGCGAGCTACCGCTGATCGATTTCTTGCATCTCCATCTGCTGTACAGACGCTCGCTGCCGTGGCGAAAATGGGGGCCGGCGCTACTGTCGCAGCTGCTTCCCTTCGCCCGCGCGGGCGGCGATGAGCGGACTCGCGCCTATTGCCGCAAGCTCGCCATCGAGCCCGCGCCAGAGTTGCTCGAGAAGCTGGTCTGGGCCTACTGGATACGTCGCGCCGTTCGCCAGCTCGAGCACTACGAATGGCGGAACGACAAAGGCTGCATCGACGGCGCGGTTCGCGAGATCGCAGCCGCCTTCCTCGAATCAGCGGCTCGTCAATAGCCCTCTAGCACCGCCAGCCGCGGTACCGAGCGCTCTCAGGGCGCCCCATCGATCGCGCCGCCGCGCTCGATCGCAGCCGCGATCGTCAGCGCCTCGACGTGCTCGCGCACGTCGTGCACGCGGAAAATGGCCGCGCCGCGCTCGAAGGCCGCCAGCGCCGCGCCGATCGAGGCCGCCGTCGTTCCACGCGTCGCCTCCGGATCGCCGAGCAGGCGCCCGAGCGAACGCTTGCGGGAAAGGCCGACCAAAACGGGGCGGCCAAGCGCAAGCAGAACATCCAGCCGCCTCAGAAGCGCCAGATTGTGCTCAACCGTCTTGCCGAAGCCGAATCCGGGATCGAGGCAGATCCGGTCTTCACGCACTCCGTGCGCCGTGGCGAAGGCCAGCCGTTCTTCGAGGAACGCGGCCACCTCCGAGACGACGTCCCGGTAGCTCGGCTCTTCCTGCATCGTGCGCGGCTCACCACGCATGTGCATCAAGCAGAGATAGGCGCCCGACTCGGCCACCACTTCGACCATCCCCGGGTCACCGCGCAGCGCCGTTACGTCATTGACCAGCTCGGTACCGAGCTCGAGCGCGCGCCGCGCGACCTCCGCCTTGCTCGTATCGATCGAGGTCGGTACGGCGACCAGCTCTTCAAGCACCGGCACGACACGGCGCAGCTCTTCGTCAACCCCCACAGCGCTTGCCCCGGGGCGGGTTGACTCGGCACCGATGTCGACGAGCGCCGCTCCGTCGGCGAGCATGCGCCGGGCCGAGGCGACCGCCGCCTCGGGCGCGAAGTTGAGACCGCCGTCCGAGAAGCTGTCGGGCGTGACGTTGACGATCCCCATCACCGAGGGGCGCGCGAATCTCTGTTCGATCGGGAGTCTCACTCCTGGTATCGTCGCACGCCGCCCGTTAGAGGGCGATGTATGAACCACAGCCCCGCTATCACGAGTGCGCCGCCGACCGCGAGTGTCGCCCGTATTGGCTCGTCGAGAACGATGATCGAGCCGAGCACGCCGAACACCGGCACGAGCAGCGTGAACGCCGAAGTCGAGGCTACGCCGACAACGCGAACGCCCTCGGAAAAGAGCACGAAGCCGAGCACAGTTCCGACGACGGCGAGATAAGCGATCGCGGCCCACGCGGCTCCGGGCGCCTCCGCAAGGCGTCCCCAGCCTCCACCGATAAAGGAGAGTGGCAGGAGCAGTAACGCGCCGGCGCCCGAGAGATAGACATTCGCGGTGACGGAGTCGAACTGGGCCGCGGCTCGGCGCGCGACCATCGCATACGAGGCCCAACACAAAGCGGCACCCATGAGAATGGCGTCGCCCGTGAGCCGCCGCGCGTCTATACCGCCGACCGGGTCGACGACGAGGACGAGCCCGGTAAGTGCGAGCACGAAGCCGACTGCGGTCGATCGTCCAGGCCGATCGCCGATGAACCGCCACACCAACAGCATCGTCAGTATCGGGATCAAGCCCGGAACGAGTATCGATCCGTCGCTCGCCGGTGCGAGGCGCAGCCCGTAGAGGAAGCAGAGGTTGTACAGAGCGACTGCGGTCAGGCCCATCGCGAGCACAAGCGGAAGGTCGCGCCGCGCGGGGAAGCGGATAGGGCGCCCCCTGAGCCGCGCCCAGATCAGAAGCAGTACGCAGGCGACGGCAAAGCGCGCTGTCGCCGCCGTCGCCGGCGCGACGTGCTCGGCCGCGATCTTCCCCGCGGGCCACGTCCCGCCGAAACAAACAGCCATACCGACAAGCGACACGTACACGCCGTGCCGCGTGTCGCTAGTGCTCATCTAGCCTTTGGCGCCTTCTGGCGGAGGCGGCTTTGAGAGAGCGCCGGGTAGCGGAATGGGTTTAGTCTTGGGCCGTGGCTTGCGCGCTTTCTTACCCGCGTCGCTCGGAGAAGCTGGAGGCTCGGTATCAACGAATACGTTCTTTTCGGACTCGCCCGCCAGTAGGCGCTCGAACTGCTCCTTGTCGATCGTCTCCCTCTCCACCAGCAGATCGGCCATCTTCCGTAGATCGTCGATGTGCTCACGCAGTACGGAGAGCGCAGTCTGGTGCGCTTCTTCGATGATGTTCCTGATCTCGTCGTCGATCTGGCGCGCGATCTCGTTCGAGTAGTCCGGCTCGTGGCCGAGCTCGCGACCGAGGAACGGCATATCGGCCGAGTGACCGAGCACGCGCGGGCCGAGCTTCTCGCTCATGCCGTAGCGCATCACCATCTGCTTGGCGGTCGCGGTGACCTTCTCGAGATCGTTGGCGTCGCCAGTGGTGATCTCTTCGAAGACGAGCTCCTCGGCGGCGCGACCACCAAGGGACATTGAGAGCTGATCCATCAGCGCGGCGCGCGTGGTCAGGTAGCGATCCTCGCGCGGCAGCGAGATCGTGTAACCGAGCGCCTGTCCACGGCTGATGATCGAGATCTTGTGGATCTCGTCGGTGTGCTTGAGGAAGAAGCCGACGATCGCATGGCCCATCTCGTGATAGGCGGTGATCTTCCGCTCATCCTCGGAGAGCAGTCGTGTTCGCTTCTCGGGGCCGGCGATCACGCGCATGATCCCTTCCTCGAGCTCCTCCTGGCCAATCTGCTTGCGACCTCGGCGGGCGGCTAGCAATGCGGCTTCGTTGACGAGATTGGCTAGATCGGCGCCGGTGAAGCCGGGCGTGCCGGCGGCGAGCGTGTCGAGGTGGATCTCCGGCGCCAGCGGCTTGCCCTTGG
>DATCCQ010000180.1:0-2832 GCA_036511185.1 Gaiellaceae bacterium | reverse complement strand
CGAAGAACGTCAACAGCTTCTCCGCCGCCAACTTCGCCTTGGCCTGAGCCGGGTCGTAGTAGACGATCGTGTGCCAGAGTCTCTTACCCGGGTAGTTGGCCGCTACACCGCCGGTGGGCGAGACGACCTTGTAGCCGCGCTGCGAGAGGCCGTAGCTGGTGTCGCCCGCAAGCCCCTCGGTGTCGCCCGCGTTCAAGACGAGCACGGTCGTCTTCTCGGGCGCGGGCGCCGGGTCTGACTGCACCTTGGCATGGCCGACCTTGTCCTGAGTTGCGGCGCGCGTATCGGCGCTCAGATCGGGATTCATGAGTTGATCAACCGCGTTGGCGATCGTGGTCGACGAAGCGATCAAATCCGAGCCACCGTCGGACGCGTTCCCGACGTTATCGAGCTTGACCTGAACGACGTTTCCGCCCGACAGGTCGCGCATCAGCTGGGCATAACCGAGCAGCGTTTTAACGGGGATCGAGCCGCCACCCTTGTTGCCGGTCTCGATGTTCTTGGAGATGGTGTTGATGATGCTCGGGTAGTCGGTGTACGACAGCTTGGAGAATTGCTGGCGGAAGGAGCGGATGAACGCCTGCTGGCGGATGTTGCGAGTGAGATCGGAATCGCCGTGGCGGTAACGGGCAAAGTCGAGCGCCGGCTGGCCGCGCAGGCGCTGATAGCCCGGCTGAAGGTCAATCGCGGCCCACCCGGTGTTTTGGGGGTTGTAGTAGCGGCGATCGACGTCGATCCAGACGCCGCCCATCTTGTTCACGATCTGCTTGAAGCCGCGGAAGTTCACGGCCACGTCGTAGTTGATGGGCAAGTCGGTCAGTGCCTTGACGGTCAGTAGCGTGCCCTTGAGCCCACATTGGGAGTAGGCCGCGTTGATCTTCCCCGTGCCGTAGGGCGTGTTGGGCTCGCAGTAAAGCGGCACTCTCAAATCGCGCGGAAAGGAGAGCATCGAGATGCTTTGCATGCCCTTACGCGGGTCGAGCCGGACGAGCATGATGGTGTCGGAGCGACCCGGATCTCCAACCAGCCCGCGCCGTTTGTCGTAACCCACGATGAGCGCGAGCACCGGTTGGTTCGGAACCACAGAGGTGAGGTGTTGCTCGCTCTGTCTCACGTCCTTGGAGTGGGCCTTTGTCTGGCCGATCTTCTGGTTCGCCCAGAGGTAGAAGCCGCCGGCGGCGCCGGCGCCAACCACCGCAACGGCCAGCGCCACGTTGAGCATAAAGCGCCCGATGCCGCGCAGGACACGTCCACGCTTGGCCGGCTGCTGGTAGCGACTGAGCTTGCCACGCGCAACGAGAGGCGAAGCCGCACGGCCGTTACCCGTGACCTGCTCCCAGCGTCCGATCCTTCTCTTTAGCGTCGTCCGCATGCGAAAAAAACGAGGCGCCTAGCCGCGCGTTCGAGGGCCTCAGCATAGCTACCTTTACCGCCGGCCCAACGAAGCAGCGAAGTCACTAGCGCTAGTGACCTCTGGCTGCCAGCTGGTTCTCGGCGTGCTTGATCTTCTGCTCTATTCGCCAGCGATCGCCCTCGACCTCGCCGTTCTCCAGACGTCCGAGCTCGGCTCTCGCCTCCTCGAGTTGGGCAGTCGCGCGCGTGAGATCGATCTCGCGCACGTCGACCGCATCGTCGACAAGAACGAGCGCTCGGTTCGAATGCACCTCGAAGAAGCCCGGCCCGGTGGCCAGCTTGATCTCCTCCCCGCCGGGAAGGTGAATGCGCGTCAAGCCCGATTCGAGCAGCGCATCGAGCGCCACGTGCCGGGCCAGCACTCCGATCTCGCCCGCCTCGCCCGGGACGACGAGCATCTCGACCTCCCCGTCGAAGACGGCCCGCTCAGGCGTGACCACCGAGACGCTGAATGGCGCTCCCTCGGCCATCGGCCTAGGCCGTTGCGGCGATTGGCGTTCGCTCGCGCTCGACTCCGGCTTTCTCGAACACCTGGTCGATTGTGCCGCTGAGCATAAATGCCTGCTCGGGCAGATCGTCGCACTCGCCGTCGATGATGGCGCGGAAGCCGGCGATCGTGTCGGCGACCTTGACGTACTCGCCGGGGATGCCGGTGAAGACCTCGGCGACGAAGTTCGGCTGTGAGAAGAAGCGCTCGACGCGGCGGGCGCGCTGCACGATCAGGCGATCCTCGTCGGAGAGCTCGTCGATGCCAAGGATGGCGATGATGTCCTGCAGGTCCTTGTAGCGCTGGAGAATTCGCTGTACCTCGGTGGCCGTACGGTAGTGCTCGTCGGAGACGACGCCCGGCTGCAACGCGCGGGAGGTCGAGTCGAGCGGATCGACCGCCGGGTAGATGCCCTTCTCGGCGATCGAACGGGCCAGCACCGTGGTCGCGTCGAGGTGGGCGAAGGTGTTCGCCGGGGCCGGGTCGGTGAGGTCGTCGGCGGGCACGTAGATAGCCTGCACCGAGGTGATCGAGCCGCTGCGGGTGGAGGTGATGCGCTCCTGCAGCTGGCCCATCTCGGTGGCCAGAGTCGGCTGGTAGCCGACGGCACTGGGCATACGGCCGAGCAGCGCCGAGACCTCGGAACCGGCCTGGACGAAACGGAAGATGTTGTCGATGAAGAGCAGCACGTCCTGACCGTTCTCGCGGAAGTACTCGGAGACGGTAAGTGCTGAGAGAGCGACGCGCAGGCGCGCTCCGGGCGGCTCGTTCATCTGCCCGTAGACGAGCGCGACCTTGTCGATCACGCCTGACTCGTTCATCTCCAGCCAAAGGTCGTTGCCCTCGCGCGTGCGCTCGCCGACGCCCGCGAAGACCGAGACGCCGCCGTGTTGCTTGGCGATGTTGTGGATCAGCTCCTCGATCAGCACTGT
>DATCCQ010000179.1:0-3871 GCA_036511185.1 Gaiellaceae bacterium | reverse complement strand
AAAACGGTAGCGACAAAGAACGCGCGCGTTCGCACCGATTTCGTTCCAAATCAGCGCCTTCTTAACGTCGCCAGGCAAGTAACTCCTGCAGCGAGTTGGAGCGCAGCCAGCGAGCCGCATCGCGATACGAGCGACCACGCTCACCCCGAAAAGCCAGGCCCCGCAAGGTCAACGAAGTTGCGAGCAGGCGCCGGGCTCGGGCGGCGTAGCGAGCGCCGCGGTGCTTGTCGAGAAAGAGCAGATGGCCCTGCACCTGTTCGCGGAACAGGCGCCCCGCATGTGCGGCGCCGCCGACGTGCACGACCTCGGCCGTCGGCGTGAAGACAACCTTCCAGCCCGCCTGGCGGAAGCGGTAGCACCAGTCCACCTCCTCACTGAAAAGGAAGAAACGCTCGTCGAGACCGCCGACCTGATCGATCGCCTCGCGACGCACGAGCAGGGCGGCGCCCATCAGAAACTCGGCCTCCAGCTTGCGGTCGTGGCGGAAGCCCCCTCCGTAGAAGGCATTGAAGAGCTTCGTTCTCGGTGCCAGCTTGCGCAGGAAGAAGTACTCGGTGGCGAGCCGCCAGAGGGTTGGAAATCCGCGCACCGAGCGCTGCAGCCTGCCGTCCGGATAGCGCAGCCGCGGCCCCACGACGGCCGCCTTGGGCTCGCGCTCCAGTACCTGCACGAGCGTCGTAATCCCGTCGCCGACGATCCAGGCGTCGGCGTTGAGGAAGAGCAGCCAACGCCCGCCGGCAGCCTCGATTCCCGCATTCCAGCCCGCTCCAAGGCCGCGGTTCTCCCGTTCGATCAAGCGCGCCTCGGGAAAGCGTTCGCGCACCAGCGCCGGCGTGCCGTCGCTCGAGCCGTTGTCGACGACGATCAGCTCACAGCCGCGCACGCTCTCCAGGCAGGGCTCGATCCAGGGCAGGGCGTTGAAGGTGACAACGATCGCCGAGACGGAGGCCGGCACGGACGCGCCCGCCTTCTCTACGGCACTCGCCGCTGCCGCGTCGACCGAGTCTCTCACCGCTCGGCTCCCGGATGCCAGAGAGTGGCCACTATTCGACGGAAGTAGCTCATCGTTATGACAGGCCTCAGGTCGGAATGCTCGAGCCCGCGACCTCGAAGCGTATGAGATCGGCCGCCTCCCGCGCCCGCTCGACCGCATGCTCCTGGTCGGGCCCAAGCGCCAGCAGCGCGCCGGCACGATCCGAGCGGGACAGGAAGGGAGTGAAGACGTAGCCCGGCTCGCGGTAGAGCCGAATGCGCTTGATGCCCTCCAGCGCACTTGCCTCCTCGACGCCGTGAACGGCAATGAGCTCACCCTCGGGCGCAATCAGAAAGCGGGTGCAGGCGCCGCCGGCGAGCGAGCGCGGCACGAGCGCCTGGGGATCGATCGTCTCGCCCAGCGCCGCGGCCAGCGCAAGCCCGTTCAGCTCGATTCCGAGCGCGGCTTCGACCAGTTCTGCGTCGTGGCCGCCGCCCAGCCTGGCCGCGAGCTCAACCAGCAGCGGCCCCCGCTCGCCCACGATGACCTGCACATAGCTGGGCCCCTGCTCGATTCCGAGCGAGGCAACCGCGCGCGCGGCAATCTCGATCGTCTTTGCCAGCTCGGCCTCGCTCAGAGACGAGGGCCAGGCGTGCTCCAGCGACACCCCGAACGCGGGTGCCGAAGCGCTACGACGGTCGGCCACGGCGAGAGCGTGATAGCGGCCGTCGAGCGAAAAGCCGATCACCGTCGCCTCGCGGCCGGGCTCGAGCTGCTCGATGATGCAGAGCCCGGAGCGAGAAGCCGCCAGTGCGCGCTCGACGGCGGGGCCAAGCTCCTCGGGCCCGCGGGCGATTGCCAGCCCGCGCTGCCCCTGGCGATCCGGCGCTTTCACCACAAGCGGGAAGCCGCCGAGCTCGGCCGCCGCGGCTACGGCCTCCTCGCCGCGACTGGCGACGGCATACCTGGCAAAGGGAAGCCCGGCCTCGGCGAAGCGCTCGCGCTGCTTCAGCTTCGAGACGGCAAGCTGGGCGCTCTCCACGCTTAGTGGATGGGGCAGACCGAGCTTGGCCGAGATGCGCGCCGCAATCGCAACCGACCAATCGATCCCGGGCGCGATCACGCCGTCGATCCCCTCGGCGGAGGCCAGCCGCTCGAGCGCCGGTTCGTCCTCGGCGGAGATCAATGCACGCCGGTCGGCGAGTGGAAAGCCGGGTGCCCCCGCTTCGCGATCGGCGGCGATGACGTAGAGCTCCCGCTGGCGCGCCGCTTCGAGCAGACCGAGCTGCCCTGGCCCGGCGCCGAGCACGAGTAACCGCTTGGCCCACACATGAGTATCGCCCGTCACGGAGACCCATTCTCGCGCTTGCGGGCGACGGCGCGCTTTTCGAGAGTTGGCGTTCGGGTGCTCTAGGCACAACAATAGGGTTATGAACTCGGCGCTTGAAGCGCGAGTACTTGAGTTACGGGAGGAGAGCCACCACGGCGCCAGCTGGATGGCCAGGCATGCTCTCGAGGCGCTCGTCGAGGCCGTCCGTAATGGCGAAGACCCGGTCGAGGCCGCTCGTATCCTCGCCTCGGCTCGAATCTCATTGGGCGCGATCGCCGGCGCGCTCGGCCGCGTGCTCACTGCCGGAACGCCCGCGCAGGTCGTCGCCGAGGCCGAAGCGCTGATCGGCTCGCGCTGTCGAGCCGCCAAGGCCATTGCGATCCTGCTGGCCCCGTATATCTCGGGCACCGTGACGACGCATTCCGCCTCGGGCACGGTGCACGAGGCGCTCATTCACACTCCGCCTGAGCAGGTCTTCTGCACTGTCTCGGAGCCCGGCGGCGAGGGCCGCAGGCTGGCGGCGGCGCTGAAGTCGGAGGGCATCCAGGTCGAACTGATCTCCGACGCCGAGGGCGCCGATGCCGCCCGCGAGAGCAATCTCGTTCTGCTCGGAGCCGACACGGTCTTCAGGGACGGCTCGCTCGTCAACAAGATCGGAACAGGAGCCTTGGTGAAAGCCGCTGCAGACGCGGACGTTCCGGTCATCGTCGCCTGCGAGATCTTCAAACTGGCGCCTTTCGACCCCGAACCGCCCACGGAGGACACCTTCGAGCTGATTCCGGCGACGATGATCGACCGCGTCGTGACCGAGGAGGGCGCGGCGGGCACCGAAGACGTCGCCGCGCTGATCGACCGAACGCCGGGCCTGCGCCAGGGCTACGACCTCCTCCGCGGCCGCCGCTCCAAGATTCGTTCGGCTGAGGACTTCTAACGCCGTGCCCGCTTTGAGCGCGCCTGGTACCGTCTCGACGACGGAACGCTGAAGGAGAGAGCTATGAGCGGTGATAAGCAACCCGGCCTGCAGATAGTCGTCAGCACGGATGGCCCCTACCTGGTCAGCGGCGGCGTGCCACTCAGCGAGCAGTGGATTGTCACCAACTCTCAGGGCGAATCCCTTGACTACCGGGCGGGAGAGGCCTTCCCAACGGAGCCCGAATATGCGCTCTGCCGCTGCGGCCAGTCCAGCAGCAAGCCCTTCTGCGACGGCACTCATGGAGAGGTTGGCTTCAAGGGCACCGAGACGGCCAGTAGGCGGCCCTACCTTGATCAAGCGGAGACAGTAACCGGGCCGACGATGTTGCTCACAGACGCCAAAAGTCTCTGCGCCTTCGCCCGCTTCTGCGACCCGAAAGGCCGGGTTTGGAACCTCGTCATGCGAAGCGACGATCCCGAAGCACGCCGACTCACCGAGTATGAGTCCGGGCATTGCCCCGCCGGACGGCTGATCGCCTGGGATCGAGAGACTGGTAAGTCCGTCGAGCCGGAGTACGAACCGTCGCTGGGCCTGATCGAGGACACGGCAAGAGGAGTCAGCGGCCCGATTTGGGTGCGAGGCGGTATCCCGGTTA
>DATCCQ010000178.1:0-2406 GCA_036511185.1 Gaiellaceae bacterium | reverse complement strand
AACCACCGTCGCGCCGCCGTTGATCGCATCGCCCGCTGCGAAGTACTTGGGATTGGTCGTCTGGCCCGTCTCCGGGTTGATCTTGATCTGGCCCCACTCGAGCTCGAGCCCGTCGATCAGGCCCAGGAACTCCTCACGGGGACGCTGGCCGATCGCCTTGATGATCGTGTCGACCGGCAGGTCGAAGTCGGCGCCCTCGATCGGCTCGGGGCGGCGGCGACCGGAGTCGTCGGGCTCGCCCAGCTTCATCGGCTGGCACTCGACCGAGCTCAGGCGCCCGTTGGAGCCCTTGAAGGCGACCGGGAGCGTCAGCCACTTGAAGGTGACGCCGTCGGCGAGCGCTTCTTCGTACTCGTGCTGGAAGGCGGGCATCTGGGCCTGGCTGCGCCGGTAGAGGACGGTTACCTCGGCGCCGAGCCTGACTGCCTCGCGGGCCACGTCCATCGCCGTGTTACCGCCACCGATGACGGCGGCTCTGCGCCCGATCTTGGGCGGGTTGCCGCCCTTGAGCGCCTCGATAAAGGGAAGCGACTCCCAGACTCCTTGGAGATCGTCGCCGGGCGTCTTGACTTCGACGTCCTCGCCGAGCCCGATGCCAAGGAAGACAGCTTCGGCCTCTTTTTCGATCTCGGCTAAAGCCTCCTTCGCGTCGACCTTCGTGCCGAGGCGAATCTCGACGCCGAGCTTCTCGATCGCGGACTGCTCGTCGGGAAGCGGCTCGGACTGCTGGCGGAAGGGAGCGATGGCGTAGCGAATCAGTCCGCCGACTTCGGCGCGCTCGTCATAGACGGTGACGGCGTAGCCGCGCGCGGCCAGCTCGCCGGCGCAGGCTAGCCCGGCCGGGCCGGCGCCGATCACGGCCACCTTGTGACCGTTCGGGGCGGCCTTCTCGCGCGGAGCGACTCCGTTGGCGTAAGCCCAATCGGTGGCGAAGCGCTGCAGTCTCGCGATCTGGATCGGCGGCTCGTCCTCGCTGTTCATCACGCACTGTGATTCGCAGAGCTCCTCGACCTGGCAGACGCGGGCGCAGCTTGCGCCGAGGATGTTCTGCTCGAAAATCGTCAGGGCCGCGGCGCCGGTCTCGCCGGCCGCGATCTGGGCGACGAAAGTGGGTACGTCAACGTCGGCCGGACAGGCGACGGTGCAGGGGGCAGTCGCGTAAACGCCGCCGCACTGAAGGCAGCGGTCGGCCTCGACGAGCGCCTCCTCTTCGGACGGAGGTGGTTTCAGATCCGAGAAGTCCCCCACCAGTGTTTGCTGCGCTAACGCACTCATCTAGCTCCAGTCTTTATCCGTGTTCAGGGCCTAGGCACCCCGGAATGCTACCGACGAAGCCCGTGTTGGCAGCGCGGCTACGTTCTTGCTCTCCGAGCGGGCCCCGGTCCTTTTCCATCCCATAGTTAATAACGACTAGTTCAGGCCGGAAATTCCGAGCCTGTGAACTGGCGGCCAAGGGCGTTTCGATAGGGCGCTAAGTGCCGATCAGGCGCGGGATCAGCTCGCCGATAGCGAAGCCGATCAAGGCCGCGCCGCCGCCGACCGCCAGAACTTGCAAGCCGCTCTGCAATCGTCGCAGTCCGGCTATCCGAGCTTTCAGCAATCCGAGGCCGACCAGAGCCGTTGCGGTCGCGGCGAGCGACACTGCGAGCGCCGCGTGCACTTCCCACAAGAGATAGGGAAAGAGCGGCACCCAGGCGGCGACGATGAACATCGCCCCGACTACCAGCGCATCTCCGACCGCGGTGCGGTGCTCGCCGTAGGCCAGGCCCAGCTCCTTCTCGACCGTCATGCGCACGTGCGACTGCGGATGGCGGGCAAGGATCTCACTGACCGTCTGGGCGTCGTCGGCCGGGATCCCTTCCTCCTCGAGCAGGTACTGAAGCTCGAGGCGCTCGATCTCGGGGTGATCTTCCATCTCGGCCAGCTCGTCGGCGATGGCGCCGCGGTAGAGGTCGTTCTCGGCCTGGCTGGAGAGAAAGACGCCGGCAGCCATGGAAAGGGCGCTGGCGGCCATCTCGGCGAATCCGGCGATGGCGATTGTCTTCGAGGAGATGTGGGCGACGGCTAGGCCGGTCAGCAGCCCGAGTGTTCCGATCAGCCCGTCCTGGGCGCCGAGCACGAGCTCGCGGATGCGCGAGGCGCGTTCGATACGCCGCCGGGAGCCGAGCGCCCAGCGGCGCAAGTCCTCGCCCTCGCGGGGATGAAAGCCGCGCGCGCGCACGCGAGGCGGAAGGCGATCGGGCGGTAGCGCTCCGTCGAGCGCCGCGCTCTCTTCATGCCTCATTCGCTGTCGCCTTCGGCCTGGCATCGCCGATCGAGCGTAGCTAATCGTTGTGGCCCCACCACTGCTCGGGGAGTTTGCGGCAGTAAGCCACCAACTACCAGTGCGCCTTTGCGGCTCGTGGG
>DATCCQ010000177.1:0-18930 GCA_036511185.1 Gaiellaceae bacterium | reverse complement strand
GCCCAGGTCACGCGCCATCAGGTGCATGCCGTAACAGATGCCGAGCACCGGCACGCCGAGCTCGAACAGGCCGGTGTCGACGCTGGGCGCGTCCTCGACGTAAACCGAGGCCGGGCCGCCCGAGAGGATCAGCGCGCGCGGCTTTCGCGCCGCCACTTCCTTGGCCGAGAGCTGGTAGGAGACGAGCTCCGAGTAGACGCGCGCCTCGCGCACACGACGGGCGATCAGCTGCGAGTACTGGCCGCCGAGATCGAGGACGAGAACGGGACGCTCTTCGGGCGTCGTCTCGGGCGCCGGGAGCGGTCGGGCTTTGCTCACTTCTGTTTGAGGAGTGGTCGTATGCCGATACGAACGCCGAGCGCAATCACTCCGACGATGGCCATGAGGACAACGAGAGCGAGGATGAGACCGCCGATCATCAGGAGCCCGAGGTCGGGTAGTTGGGCGCTTCCTTGGTAATGGCGATGCCGTGCGGATGGCTCTCGCGCAGCCCGGCTACGGTGATGCGGATGAACTTGGTGTTCTTCTTCATCTCTTCGATCGTGTGGGCACCGCAGTAGCCCATCGCCGCGCGAACGCCGCCGACCAGCTGGTAGACGAGGTTGGCGAGCGGCCCCTTGTAGGCGACTCGACCCTCGATCCCCTCCGGAACCAGCTTCGAGACTTCGGTGACGTCGGCCTGGAAGTAGCGGTCCTTGGAGAAGGAGCGCGCCTTCATCGCTCCCAGCGAGCCCATGCCGCGGTACTCCTTGAAGCGCTCGCCCTGGTAGATGACTACCTCGCCGGGGCTCTCGTCCACGCCCGCCAACATCGAGCCGAGCATTGCGCAGTCGGCGCCGGCCGCGATCGCCTTGGCCAAATCGCCCGAGTACTGGATGCCACCGTCGGCGATCACCGGCACGCCGTGCTTCTCGGCAGCCCTGGAGCAATCGTAGATGGCCGTTACCTGGGGAACGCCGGTACCGGCGACGATGCGGGTCGTGCAAATCGAACCCGGGCCGATGCCGGCCTTGATCGCGTCGGCGCCGGCGGCTATCAGCGCCTCGGTCGCTTCGGCGGTGGCGATGTTGCCGGCGATGATCTGCACGTCCGACCAGCGCTTCTTGATCTCGCGCACGGTGTCGATGACCGCCTTGGAGTGGCCGTGGGCGGTGTCCACGACGAGCAGGTCGACTTCCTCCGCGATCAGCGCCTCGGCTCGCGCGAGCGCATCGGTTCCAACTCCGACCGCCGCGCCGACCATCAGGCGCCCTTGCTCGTCCTTGGTGGCGAGCGGGTACTGGATCTTCTTCTGAATGTCTTTGACGGTGATCAGGCCCTGGAGCTTTCCGGCGGCGTCGACCACCGGCAGCTTCTCGATCTTGTGCTTGGAGAGAATCTCCTTGGCCTCTTCGAGGCTTGTCCCGACCGGGACGGTGACCAGGGGCGCCGGAGTCATCAGCGCCGAGACGAGCTGGTCGGTGTTCTGCTCGAAGCGGAGGTCGCGGTTGGTGAGGATGCCGACCAGCGTTCCGTCTTCGATCGTGATCGGCACGCCGGAGATGTGGTAGCGCTTCATCAGGTCGAGCGCGTCGGCGACGAGGTCATTCGGCCCCAGCGTCACCGGCTCGACGATCATGCCTGACTCCGAGCGCTTGATCTTGTCGACCTCGGCGACCTGGTCGGCGATCGAGAGATTGCGGTGGACGATGCCGATGCCGCCCTCGCGCGCCAGCGCAATCGCCAGCCTGGCCTCGGTCACGGTGTCCATCGCCGCCGAGACGACCGGGATGTTGATCGTCATCGTGCGCGTCAAGCGGGTGACGATCGAGACCTCGCTCGGCTGAACGGCCGACTCGGCCGGCACGAGCAGGACATCGTCGAAGGTCAGCCCCTGCTTGGCGAACTTCTCCTCCATCGAGAGAGCGTTGATCTCTTCGGCCCCCTCGATTAGCCGCTCCAGATCCATCTCGCTCACCTCGCCCCTTCTATGCACAAAGCCCAGACGCCGAGAGGTCGCCTGGGCCAAGAAATCCGGATGCCACTAAGTTCTTTCAAGTGGCAATCAATCGTAGCAAGGCTGGCCGCTTTGCCGACGAAAGTCCGCCCCCTTCGGGGGCATGACGACTTTCGTCGGCTAAATACGCGGTGGCGAGCGACGCCCCGAGTAAGCGAAGTGCTGTCCGGATTCCATTCTCAGCGGCGCGTCGAGAGCGCGAGAAACGCCCGGCTCGAACGTATTTGGCTCCACAAATATGGGTGTTTTTATCACGGCTCATTGGGGCTCTTCTCGCTTGCGCGTATGCGAGAGAGCTAACCGGAACCGAACCAGTGGACGTCCTTGTCCTTGGCCTAAGATCTGTCGTACGCTGAGTGAGGCATGCCGTCGCTTCCTATCTATCTCACTGACTCAAACCAGCGACCTGATGTTGACTTCTTGCCGGGCGAGCTTCGCTATCTGGTTGGTGGCAACAAGGGACGCCTGCTCGACGCGCGTCGTACTCCGATAGAAATCACAGGAATCGATATAGCTCGAGGCTACTTCGAGGTCGAAATCCAAGCGTTCGAGGATGAGGGAGCACATTGGCTTGTGCCGCTCGAGGACGCCGATCACTACCAATTCGAGATAGATAGCCGAGTCGCGCCTTCCGCGACAGCTGATGAACTCGGAGACCGCGTGCGGGAACTCGATCGACCGATGACGATCGAGATCGATTCACAGGCCCGTACGCGAACGCTCGAACACTTCGCGAGAGAGAAGACAATGGCGATCCACTGGCTCGACGCCCACGCGGTGGGAGAGCTTGATCCCTCGCCCCAAGTCGAGGCCCGCTACGGCGACCCCGTGTTGTTCAAGCTTAGTAAGGAGTATCTGCACGAGCGTCAGCTCGAGCAGATGGACTCGGACTTCGCCAGGGTTTATGTCAGTAACCCGTCCTCTGGAGAGCGAGTTAAGGGGCATGCGGTCGTTCTGGCCGAACTTGGCTTGTGCCGGTATGAGGGGAAGATCATCCGGGACCCCAAGCTCTTCGATGAAGAATGGTCGAAAGCGCGGCGAGCCCAACACATCCTCGTCCGTCTGGCTTTCACCCAGGCGTTCTGGACGCGTGCTCGTCAGCCCGTCTTCCTCTACCGCGGGTTCTCGACTGAGGAGTCGCTAGACCCCAGGCCGACCTCGTTTGTCTCTGCGACCTTTTCGAAAGCCGTAGCCGAAGCACACCATCCATCGAGCGTGCGGCAGCAAACGCTGCCCCTAAACCGCCTCTTCATGACCTTTCTTGAGACCGAGGCCATGAACCGCGCCTACCACGAAGCCGAGGCTGTCTTGATAGACGACGAGCAACTGGAGTCGTTCTAGGGAAACGAGCACTGCCGGTTCGAGCAGTGACCGATTGGCTCCTACGGAGCCGCGACGGGCTTGAGCTCGCTGATCTCGACCTGGCGCGCGTACTCCGCGGCCCGCTCGGGGTCGAAGCGACCGGCGCCGGTCTCCAGCGTGGAGGCGGTAGCGGCGCCAACGGCCTGGCTAAGCGCCTCCTCAAGCGAGCGACCGGCTCTGCGCGCGGCCAGGAAACCGGCTAACAGCACGTCGCCGGAGCCAACCGGAGACACGGGCTCGATGCGAGCGATGGAGGCGCGGTAGCGGTGCAGCTTACGCTCCTCCTTGAGCAGCGCGTAGCAACCGCCTTCGTGACTGATCAGAACGTTACGCGGGCCCATCTCACCGATTGTCTCGAGAGCCATGAGGAAATCGTCCTCGTCTGAGAACTCCTGCCCTACCAGGCTCTCGGCCTCGTGCTGGTTAGGGCTGACGAGATGGGGCTCGGCCTCGGCGCCCAGGCGCAGAGCCGTCCCTTCGGAATCGAGCACGCAGCGCACCTTCCGCCGCGCCAACTCCTTGATCGCGTCGGCGTAGAAGCCGTTGTCGACTCCGCGTGGCAGCGTGCCGGCGAAGATGATCCACTCCGCGTCGGCGGCGAGGCTGACGAGCTTATCGAGCAGGGCCTGGAGTTCTTCGGGGTCGACGTGCGGCCCCCACTCGTTGATCTCGGTGTGTGACCCGGTCACCGGATCGACGACAGCCGTCGAGGTGCGCGATTCGCCCGCGATACGAACGAAGTCATTGAGAATCGACTCGTGCGTCAGCTCTTCGATCACGCGAGTGCCCGTGCGCCCGCCGGCGAGCCCGGTTGCCACGACCGGTACGCCGAACACTTTCAGCGACCGCGCGACGTTGATGCCCTTACCGCCGGCCAGCGTCAGCGCCTGGCTGGCACGGTGACGCAGGCCCCGCTGAAAATTCGGGACGGTGAGAGTGCGGTCGACGGCGGCGTTGAGAGTTACGGTGACGAGCATCGAGTGCCCTCCTCATGCGGTGGGCGGTCGTCTGGAAAGAGTGCGCCCGCAAGAGTAGACGGTCCGGGCCGGGGACGCGTTGAGGGACCGTCGCGCCTCCAGCTCGGAAGAAGCCGGCGGGCCGTAAGAACTCGAATCAAAAAGAAGCACTCCGCCGCGTGGCCGCGCTCAGCGGCGCGCGTGCTCCCGCCTCAGTCGCACCCGTATCTCCGCCGATACGGGCGCTCCCTGCGTCCTTGCATCGCATCCACCGATCGCACCCAGTCGGCGGGTGTTCATTTTGCTCCGAGTTCTAAATCCAGCCGAATAGATTGTGGACGGTCTGACCCGAATACCAGCCGACCTTGCCGGCCAAGCCCGGCTTCTCGGCGGAGCGCAAGGCGAACAGAGCTCTCTTGCCGAGCAGCTTCTCGTTCGAGTAGATACGCACCTCGCCCATTTGCTGGCCCTGCTTGACAGGAAGCGAGGCGGTGCGTGGCAAAACGAGCTTCTCGACCAGCGGGCGATCGAGGCGCAGCGGCAAGACAAGCGGGCGCACGGTCGCCACAGGAATGTCCGGGCCGCCGTACTCAGTGGCCACCTTGGCTATTGGAGCTCCGGCCGCGACGACTTCGGTGAGCTTGTAGCGAGAGATAGCGAAGCGAAGTAGCGCCGCCAGATCGTGATTGCGCTGCGAGCGGCTGGGCGAGCCGAGAATGGTGGCGTAGATCTGAAGTCCGCCCCGAACGAGAAGCGTGACCTGGCACCAGTGGGCCGCGTCGGTGTGCCCGGTCTTGACGCCGACGACGCCGCGGAAGACGCCGAGTAGGTCGTTCCAGGTTCGAAGCACACGACCGCCGGAGATGGTGCCCCTGCGCATACGAACTGCTTGACTCACCTCCGGCACACCCATCGCCCACTGGGCCAGACGGGTGACATCGCGGGCGCTCGAGTAGTGCTGCTCAGCGTCGAGACCGTCGGGGCGCGCGAAGTGGGTTCTAGTGAGACCTAGCTGCCGCGCTTCAGCGTTCATCCAACTCACAAAGAGCGCACGATTCCCGCCCGAGGCGGCGTCGGCGAGTGCATCGGCGGCGTCGTTCGCGCTCTGAATCAGAGCGGCACGAACGAGGTCGCCAACCAGGATCCGCTCGCCGGCTCGCAGCCCGGCGCCTTCCTCGCCGGCCTTGGTCGCCCGAGCCGAGACGGTGACATATCGATCGACGCTCAAATGCTGCAGCGCGACATCGACGGTCATCAGCTTGGTAATGCTCGCAATGGGCAGACGGGCGTTGGCGTTCTTACTCAGCAGCACGTCACCGGTGACCGCGTTGATGACCAGATAGGCGCGCGCATGCACTCTGGGCGCGCGCGAGCGTGAGCCGGCGAAGGCGACCGGCTGGAGCAAGAAAAGCGCCAGCGCGAGTAACGCCGGCACAAGCAACAAGCGCCTCACGGCGTTGCCGATGCCTTCCCGACCTTGATCTTGATCTTCTGCCCGACTCGCAGCGCAGTCGGCTCAACGCCTGGATTCAGAGCAACGATGTCGTCCACGCTGATGCCGAAATGCGCGGCAATGGCCCCGAACGTGTCGCCGGACTGGACCGTGTAGGTACGCACCTCGGCCCCCGACTGCGAGGTCGTGGCAGAGGTGGTTGTGACCTTCTTCGTGTTCGCCGAGGTGACGGAGGAATGGTTTCCGTCCGAAAAGCCGCCGTGCATGATGAGAACGACGATCGTTACGGCAAGCAGGAAGAGGAACGGAATGCCGTAGTGCGCGAGTTGGCGGTTGTCTCGGCGCATGACTTGTTCCTTTTTACCAGCCTGAGACCGCCCAGATCTCATCGCGCAGTCGCGCGGCTTCGCTGCCGGCGGCCTCGCGCCAGTCGAGACCTTCCTCGGCGCGGTAAGCGAAGATGACCGAGCGCGAGACGTTCACGAGCGCGCTGGCCGGACCGCTGGTGAATGCGCGGGCCACGTCTGCCGGGGTCGCCCCTTGGGCCCCAACGCCCGGCAAGAGGATGATCGAGCGCGGGAGCAGGCGCCTGGCCTCGCCGATCGCGCGCGGGTAGGTCGCCCCCACAACCACGCCGAGGCTCGAGATGCCGCTCGTACCGGCGAGCGTCTCGGCCGGTTCTTGAAGCTGCAACGCCAGCTGGTGCCAGAGCGTGCTGCCGTCCGAGAGGGTCAAGTCCTGCAGATCGGCGCTGCCCGGATTGGAGGTCTTGAGCAGGACGAAGACGCCGCCTCCGTGCCGCTGACAGGCGAGCAGGAACGGCTCTAGAGCGTCACGCCCGAGATAGGGATTTACGGTTAGCGCGTCGGCCAGAGGCGGGAGCGCGCCGCGTGGCTCGAGGTAGGCGCCGGCATAGGCCCTTGCCGTCGAGCCGATATCACCGCGCTTTCCGTCGGCCAGCACGAGCAGGCCAACGTCGCGAGCATGTGCACAGACGTCCTCGAGCGCGCGCATACCGGCCGAGCCGTATAGCTCGAAGAAGGCGAGCTGAGGCTTGACGCAGACGACATACGGCGCGACCGCGTCGATGATTCCGCGGCAGAAGCGCGAGAAGGCGTCGGCGACACCTTCTGGAGTGTGCTGAGCTTCGCCGCGCAGCTCGAGCGGAAGTAACTCGAGCCGCGGATCGAGCCCTACGACGAGCTGGCTTCGCTTGAGCTCGACCGCCTCGACCAGGCGATCGGCAAAGGCCTGCGGTAGCGGCTGCTCGGCAGTGGCGTCGGTGGCCATTTCGTCCATCACCGCCAAGGCTAGCGCCAGCGCCAGACTACTGGGCGCTCGAGAGTCGCGCGTGTCCAGCAACGAACGAGGGCCGCTATCAGCGGCCCTCGTTCAAACCTTCGTTTCGTACCGCTGACGATCCCTAGTAGCGGACCGCCTGCTTCAGTGAGCTTCCGGGCGTGAACTTGGGCACCTTGGAAGCAGCGATCGACAACCGCTCGCCGGTCCGGGGATTGACTCCCGTCCGTGCTGCACGGTGGGCGACCGAGAACTTCCCGAACCCTGTGAAGGTCACGTCCTTGCCAGCCGCGAGCGACTTCTTGACTACTTCGAGCACGGCGTCTACAGCAGCGCCGGCATCCCGTTTCGTCAGTTTGCTCTCTTCGGCGACTAGATCAACGAACTCCTGCTTCGTCACGTGCTCTCCTCCTCATCGACAGCTTTTCTACCGTCAGACCCTAACAGGCTAAGCCATTTCGCTCAACCATGCGGGTTTGCGGCGCTTTTTGCCACATTTTGAAGATCACTCGCGCGAAAAAGCGGCCACAAGCGCACTCCGTGACGCGCGAGCTCGTCGGATCCGCCCTCTTCGCGGTCGACAACACAGATGGCCGTACGACAGACGAGACCGGCTTCCCGGACCGCTTCGACAGCCTGGAGAGCCGCTCCACCAGATGTCACCACGTCTTCGACCATACAGACCAGCTCTCCCGATTCGCTTATTCCTTCGAGCTTGTTCGAGGTGCCGTACCCCTTTGCCTCCTTGCGGACAATCAGGAATGGCAGGCGCGAAGCCAGTGATCCGGCAGCGGCGAGCGCCACCGCACCAAGTTCGGGCGCAGCGATGCGCACAGCATCAGGCTCGTGCTCTTTCACCGCGGCGGCGATTCGCTCACCCAGTGCCTCGAGCAACTCGGGCACCGTCTCGAAGCGGTACTTGTCGAGGTAGTACTTGGAATGCCGGCCCGAGCGCAAGACGAAATCGCCCTCGAGGTAAGCGCGCTCGACCAACATCTTGATCAATTCCTGCTCGTTCACTTTTCCTCCGCATGGGCGTAAGCGAGAAGCTCGCGACCTTGCTTTAGTAGCTCCTCGGCCGCAGCATCCTCGGGGCCGAGCTCCAGCAGCGTACCGTCCGCGAAGTAGAAACCGGCTCGTTCATGCGGGCCCTCTTGCAGCTGCTGGCGCATGTAGAAAGCGCCGGCGATCGAGCCTGCGGTGACAGCCAAGCCGGCCAGAAGCTTATTGCGCCGCGTCATCGGCATCCTTCCCGAGGTTCGGGCTCGTTGTCTCGCCCTCGTTCGCAATTCCGTGCGTTGCCACTCTGGAAAGCGCCCTGCGAAGCCCCAGCCAGCGCTTCTTCGGCTGAGCGTCAATGAGTTTTCTTAGGCAGGCTCTAAGTTCGAAGAAGGCAAGCCCGGAGATGGGATCTGGGGTGGTCAGAGCCAGAATGCGCCGATCGCCCTCGCGGATAAGGAGGATGCTCTCCTTGGGGTAGGTCAGCTCGACCTGGATTGGCTCGTCCCGCCCGGGGCCGCCGACTCGCGCGGTGCAGGCGAGCAGCGCGGCGGCGCTGAAGGCCAACGATTCGGCCCTTGGCCGGTTGGCGAGCGTGGCCTCGATCAGATCTCCCCGAGCGTCGAAAATGAGCGCGAGCTCGATTCGCGACGAGATCTCGGTTAGCTCAGCTAGTGCCTGCGCGGCATCCATACGCGCGCCGAACGTAGCAGCTCGTGCCTGCCGCTGCGAGAGCGGACTTGCCAGAGGGCGCCGGGTTGCCGATGCTTTGTTCGCAGCCTTGGAGAGCACGCCCCAGCCCCTAAGGAGTCTCCGAGCAGGGATACTGAGTATCGATGCGGGTACGAAAGCGCAGTCTGTTTCAGAAGTTCTTCGCCGATCGCGGCACGCACCTGGCGGCGATGATCGCCTACTTCGCGCTGCTGTCGCTCGTACCGATGCTCTTGCTCGCGCTCGCGCTGCTCGGATTCGCGCACCAACAGAGCGAGGGGAGCAGTCTCGTGCACGCTCTCCATCACATCTTCCCGAGCACCTCGGTGACGTCGATCGACAAGGCGGTCAACTCCATCCGCCGCAATGCCGCCGCCCTCGGCATCATCGGCGGTGTCGTGCTGCTCTGGAGCTCGCTCTCGCTCTTCAGCGTACTCGAATCGGCCTTCAACATCGTCTACGGACGCGCCAACCGCTCGTTCCTGCGCGGCAAAGCGCTGGCCCTCGTCATGCTAGTCGCCTCACTGATCACGCTGGTCGCGTCGCTCCTTGCCGGTTCGCTCAGCGTTTACTTGCTCAAGCGCTACGCGGGGGGCTTCCTCGGCAACACCTACGTGGCCTGGACGCTGGCGTTGTTCGTGGAGCTGGCCGGGCTACTGCTCTTCTTAATCACCGTCTACTACGTCCTCACGAACGTGCGCCTCACCCTGCGCGACGTCCTACCGGGCGCCGTCGTCGCGGCCGTAGTCCTGGCCGCGACCTTCCAGGTGCTGGGCGTCTACCTCAGTCTCGTTTCCCACGACCTGCGCGTGTTGCAGGCGCTCGGAGGGCCGGTGATCCTGCTCTTCTGGCTCTACGTAATGGCCAACGTGATCGTCTTCGGCGCGGAGGTCAACTGGTGGGTGGGGCAACGCCGCGCCTCGAGAGTAATTGCGACGCCGCCTCCGAAGACGCCGGCAACCGACGCGGCGACGACCACCGCTCTTGAACCTCTACCGCCCAGTCCGGAGCCCTCGGATACGGTGCCGACCCCATCCGAGCCCCGCTAGCTCTCTAGTACCTCGAGCAAGGCTCTCGCCGCTCTGGCCCGGTGCGAGTTCCAGCGCTTCCAGTCGTTGCCCAATTCGGCCACAGTGCGCTCCTCGTCCTCGGGCAGGAAGATCGGGTCGTAGCCGAATCCTTCGCTTCCGCGCGGTTCGTGGCCTATTCGGCCGAGAAGCGTTCCGCTACCGCGCAGCTCCTCTCCTGCGGGCGAGACGGCGACCAACTCGGAGACGTAGCGGGCGCGGCGAGCCTCGCCCTCGATGCCCTCGAGCGCCGCGAGCATGCGGCCGACCGGATCGTCGCCGCCGAAGCGCGCCGAAAACACTCCCGGGCCCCAATCGAGCGCGGCGACCTCGATACCTGAGTCCTCGCCGATGACCCAGAGCGGGCGCTTCTCGAGCGAGCGCCCGTAAAGAGCCTTGCCGCGAGCGTTCTCGTAGTAGGTCTTGCCCGTCTCGGGCGGGAAGGTGCCGGCGGCCAGCGGTTCGACTTGCCAGCCCGGTAGCAACTGCTCGAGCTCGCGCGCCTTGTCCGGATTGCGCGAGGCGAAGATGGCGCTTCGCGCTTCTAGTGCACCCATTGAGCGCCGGTCACTCCGTCTATCGCCAGCAAGCCGTTGATGAGCTCGACCATGCGCGCGTCGCGGCCAAGCTCCACGTCGGTGACCACCTTTCTGCGCCCCTCTTCGTCGCTAACCTGCACCCCAACCAGGATGGCCCGTTGGCTCTCCAGATAGCGCAGCACAGAAGCGGCGTCCGAGCCCAGTTTCAGATCGACGACGACGTGGGCGGAGCTCGATCTAATCCGATCGACGTAACGGCGCTCGAAGATTCGCAGCGGCCAGAGCACAACCAGCGTGACTGCGGTGGCGAGCGCGGCGACGGTGTAGAAGCCGGTCGCGGCGGTCATCCCGATTGCGGCCGCCATCCAGAGCGTCGCGGCGGTCGTCAGGCCGTGCACGGTGACGCCCTGGCGCATGATCGCGCCGGCGCCCAGGAAGCCGATACCGGTCACGATCTGAGCGGCAATGCGCGTTGGGTCGTAGCTGACCCCGCTGCCGAACTTGAAGCCCGTCCAGGCGTAGGCCGAAACAATTGTGAAGAGGGCCGAGCCGAGCGAGACCAGAAGGTGCGTGCGCAGGCCGGCATAGCGATCGCGCAGCTCTCGCTCGATACCGATCGCGCCGCCGAGCCCAGCAGCAAGCGCCAGGCGGAGCAGAGCCTCTGCCCATCCGAGGTGCGGTAGCACCCCGATATCTTGGCCGGGGCGGCGGACACACCCGTTGGGAGGCATGACGACTTTCGTCGGTGATCAACAGAGGCGACCGGGGGACGGCGTTCTGTTAGCCGCGCCCGCCATGTCGGTCGCGGCGGCGAGGGAATGCCTTGCTCGCGCGGAGTGATTAGTTACTGGGCGGAGGCGGTGCGCAGGGCTTCTTCCTGCGCCAGCTTAATCATCTCGACGCCGCGGGTGGCCAGGGCGAGCAGCTCGTCTAGTTCTTCGCGCTTGAAGGGCGCGGTCTCCGCGGTCGCCTGTACCTCGATCAGGCGCCCGTCGCCGGTCATGACGTAGTTCATGTCCACCTCGGCGCCCGAGTCTTCGCTGTAGTCGAGATCGAGCAGCTTCTCGCCTCCGACGATCCCCACCGAGACCGCGGCCACCGAGTCGGTCAGCACGCGGCCGAGGCCGAAGCGCTCGAGCGCGCGGCTGGCAGCGACGTAGGCGCCCGAGATGGAGGCGCAGCGCGTTCCGCCGTCGGCCTGAAGCACGTCGCAGTCGAGCCAGACGGTGCGCTCGCCCAAAGCTTCGAGGTCGGCTATCGAGCGCAGCGAGCGACCTATCAGACGCTGGATCTCGACCGTGCGCCCTTTCTGTTTGCCCGTGCTTGCCTCGCGCGAGGTGCGCGAGCCGGTCGAAGCCGGCAGCAGCGAGTATTCCGCGGTCAACCAGCCGCGGCCTTTGCCCATCAGCCAGCGGGGGACGCCTTCCTGAATCGACGCGGTGCAGAGAACGATCGTGCGACCCTGGGCGAAGAGCACCGAGCCGTGCGGCTGCTCGAGGAAGTCGCACTCGATCTTGAGTGCACGAAGCGCATCCGAGCGGCGATCGTCGGTCCTGCTCATGCTGGCGCTCCGAGCCCGGCCAACGAAACGGCCTCGACCTTGGCGATCGGGAACTGCAGGTAGCGCTCGCCCATCAGCCCGAACTGCTCGGCGTCGCCGGTCGTGATGAAGCGGCAAACGCCTTCGCGCTCGCTCGTGCGGGCGAATCCTTTCCGCGCCAGCGTCTCGGCGACCTTACGCGCAGTTTCCTCGGCCGAGAAGACAAGCGTCACGGCGCGGCCGAAGGCGCGCTCCAGCACGTGACGGATGAGCGGGTAGTGCGTGCAGCCGAGGATCACCGTGTCGACGCCGTCCTGCTTGAGCGGCGCCGCGTAGGCGCGCACCGCCTCGACGGTACCGGCGCCGTAGGGCGTATCGCTCTCGATCAGCTCGGCCAGGCCCGGGCAGGTGACCGGGAAGAATTGAACGCCGGCGTCGAGCGAGCGGATGAGCGAGGCGTAACGACCGGCCTCGACCGTGGCCTCGGTGGCAAGCAGGCCGATGCGACGGTTGCGCGTCGCCTGCACGGCCGCCTCGGCTTCGGGCGCGATCACGCCGACAACTGGAACCTCGAGCTCGGCTTGCAGATCGGCAAGTGCCGCCGAGGTGGCCGAGTTGCAAGCCACGACGACCATCTTCACGCCCTGGCGCTCTAGGAAGCGCCCGATCTCGAGCGCGAACTCCCGGATCTCGGCGAGCGGCCGCGGCCCGTAGGGGAAGCGTCCGGTGTCGCCGAGGTAGACGAAATCCTCGTTAGGCATCGTCACCAGGCACTCGTGCAGAACAGTTAGCCCGCCCATGCCGGAGTCAAAGATCGCAATCGGTCGTTCGTCCACTGCGCTCGATTCTAGTTAGTGAAGCCCGAGGCGCCGGCGGGCATATCTTTCTTGTATGAGCTCCGTCCGCATCGGCACCTGCTCCTTCGCCGACGAGGCGCTGGTCAAGAACTGGTATCCGCACGGCCTGGCGCCCAAGGAACGGCTCCGCTTCTACGCCGAGCAGTTCGACACGGTCGAGATCGACTCGACCTACTACCGGCTGCCGGGCGCCGGCATGAGTGCCGGTTGGGCCGAGCGCACCCCGCCCGGCTTTCTCTTCCACGTTAAGGCCTTCGGGCTGATGACCAGGCACCCGGTACGCCTCGAGCAGCTGCCGGCCGATCTGCGCGCGGCAACCGAAGCTGACGAGCGCGGACGCGTCTTCCATCCGCCCGAGGAGCTTCGCGCCGAGGTCTTTCGCCGCTTCCTGGCCGGTATCGCGCCGCTGGTGGAAGCTGGCAAGCTCGGCGGCATCCTCTTCCAGCTGCCGCCCTACATCGTCTTCAAGGAGTCTGCGCTCGAATACCTGCGCTCGGCCAAGGAGCAGCTGGGCGAGTGCACACTGCTGGTGGAGTTTCGCCACGCCAGCTGGCTGGAGGAGGAGAACCGAGCCCGGACGCTCTCTTTCCTCGAAGAGCAGGGGATGTCACTGGTGATCGTCGATGCGCCGCGACTCGAAAGCCGAGATGTGATTCCGACCGTGGTCGAGCTTACGAGCGATGTCGCCTACGTCCGCTTCCACGGTCGTAACGCCGCGACCTGGCATCAGCGCGGCGGCGGCGCGGCCAATCGCTTTGACTATCTCTACACGCGCGAAGAACTAAGCGAGTGGATCGAGCCGCTACGCGAGTTGAGCGGGCGTGCGCGGCAGCTCTTCGCCGTCTTCAACAACAATAACGCCAGCCCGCCGCCCAGGCCGGGTGATCCGCCGGTCGCTCAGGCCCCCGCAAACGCGCTCATGCTGCGCCAGCTACTACTCGAAGCGAACGTGCCGGTGTCGAGCGCTCTAACCGATGCAGCGCTCGAGGAACCGGAGCAGTATCGGATTGACGAGGTCGGGTCGCTGGAAGCTGACCAGGTGATTCGCCCCGGGGACGATCACTAGCTCGCCATCCGACGCCAGCTCGGCCAGCTGTTTCGATTCGGCGATAACGCCCTGATCGAGCTCGCCGGCAATCGCCAGGAAGGGACAGGCGAGCGTTCGAACCACGTCGGTCGTGTCCTCGCGCCCGATCATGGCCACCAACTCCTGGACGACGCCCTCGGGGTCATGGCCGGCGATGGAGTCGTCCAACCGCTTCGCTGCCACCGGGTCAGTGCCGGGGCCTATGGCGTAATCGCGCATCGTCTGCCAGAGCGCGAGTGCTCCCTTCTCGCGCACGAGAGCGATTGATTGATCTCGCCAAGCCCGTCCCCCTGGAGGATCGGCCGAAGCCCGCGAGCCTGATAGCACCACTCCGCGCACCCTCTCCGGCGCTCTCTTCGCGATGGCGAGCGCGCAGTAGCCGCCCATCGAAGCGCCGATCACTACGAGGTCGTCAGCGGTCTCGGCGAGTAGCTGCTCGGCCCAGCCGTCGATCGAATCACCGCGTCCCACCAGGCTGGGAGCTCGTACCTCATAACCGGCAAGAGCCTCGAGCTGCGGCTGCCACATCTCGGGGCCCACGGGGAAGGCGTGAAGAAGAAGAACGCTCGTACCCATGCGGATCGCCTCCCTGCGTTGACTCGGCCACGACTCGTTCGAAAAACGAAGATTAACCGGCTTCGCTCGGTCGTGCCCCGCGCCGGTCGCCCTCTGACCGCAGCTCTAGACCCCCTTTCGCCTAACGCCGCCTTATCGAAGGGAGAGCTCTTTACAACGCATCCTCGTCGCACTGACGATTCCCGTGACCAGCGCGGGGGCCGCGACGCCTCAGGAAAAGCAAATCAAGACACTGCAGAAGCAGGTCAAGGCGCTGCAAAAGCAGGTTAAAACACTCAATGCCGGGTTGAACATGACCTATTCCGTCGCCATCGTCGGCCTGCGGGCTACGACCTGCAGCATGGCGATGGTCGCCGACCTCTTCTAGTCAACCTGGACAGCGCTGGGAACCACCACCGGAGCACCTTTCGCCGCGCTCCTCACGCCCGCAGTGAACGATTACAGCGCCTGCACGGAGCTCGGCCTCACACGTCAGAGCGGTCTGAGCGTGCCGAATTGGACTACCTACAACAGCCTCATCACCTACCTCTACGGCCCCTAGCCGGCGAGATAGGAGACACTCCATCGCAAGCGGGCCCTAGGGCCCGCTTGCCTATTCAGGCCGAGCGTTCGAGCGCCGCCGCGATCTGATGAAAATCGCCGAAGGGCTCGTAGGGCGTGCCGACCGCGTCGAGATAACGAGCCAGGCCGCAGCGAGCGAAGACGCGCGAGGAGGCAAGCGCAGGACATCGATCGGAGTACCCGTTGCCGATGTAAACCACTTCGCCCGGCGGCAGCTTCGGGCGCTTGCAACGCTCGCCGCAGACCGGGCAGAGCTCTCCCTCGAAATGAATGCGCCAGCCGGACTCTCCGTCCATGATGAGCTCGTTGGCGAGTAAATCGGCTTCGATGCCGTAGTGGTCGAGCACGGGCCGAATCAACTGGCGAAGGTTGGAGGAAAGAAGTAGCGGCCGCTCGCGCTCGGCCAGCTCGAGAAAGCCCGGGCGCAGCTCGACCTTCTCAAGCAACCAGTCAACGACCTCCTCGAGAGGCGCCGAGATCGTCGCCAGCTCGCTCTCGATTACGTGCTGGAGCGTTACCGGGAGTGGCTTGGAGTCGTCGATGAAAGTATCCGAGAAGCGATCGACTAGCTCGGCGTCGCCGAACTCGCGCACGATCAGATCCATCGTGTCGGCGACGGTCACCGTTCCGTCCCAATCGATTACGAGCCGCATGCTCACAGGCTATCCGCCACGGTCTTTCTCGCGCCGGACCTACTAGCGAGCCGGGTTATCGGGCTCGGTATGGATGACCAGCCGCTTCACGCCGGCGCACTTGCGGTGCACCTGTTGCTCTATCTCGGACGCCCGCTTGTGAGCCTCCGAGAGAGTGATCTCGGGATCAAGCGCCACGGTCACATAGACGACGAGACCTTCGTCGGTCCGGACAAAGCGAACCGCCTTTGGAGGCGAGCCCGTCACCTTGCGTACCACCGCCCGAATCGCGTCGCCGTAGTCGCGTGTTTGAACACGCGGTGCGGCGATTCCCGCTACCTCTTCGTCCAGTGGCTCGAGATGAGTCACCACGGCGTCGATCTCGGGACGTGCATTCATGATCGCCTGCTCGACCTGCGAGGCCAGTTCGTGCGCCTCGGCGAGCATGAGATCTCCCGGCAGCTTGAGGTGCAGCGAGACCTCGTGCCGGCCCTCCAGGTCGGCGATGGTCAGATTGTGAATCTCGCGCACGCCGCGCACGCTCATCGCCGCCGCACGCACCGCCTCCGTCAACTTGGCCTCGCTCTCGGGCTCGACGTGAACGACGACCTCGCCGCCGTGCAGCATTCCTTCGAGTGTCCGCTCGATCTGGTCGGCGGCCGCATGTCCCTCGCCGACGGCGGCCTCGGGCGAGACGCCGATCACGACCTCGGCGTAGTAGCGCCCGCCCCCCTCGCGCACCCGTAGCTGCTTCAGATCGACCGGAGGATCGAGCTCGTCTATCGCCTGCCGCACCGTATCGGCGGCAGTGCGCGGGCTTCGGTCGATCAGGATGTTGGCGTTCTTGGAGGCGAGTCTCGCCGCCGCGACGAGAACAATCGCGGCGATGAAGATGGCGGCGATCGCGTCGGCCTTTTGATATCCGAAGCGGACGAATACGAGCCCGACCAGCACCCCGGCCGAACCGAGTAAGTCTCCGACGAAGTTCAGGGCGTTCGACTGTAAGGCCGCGCTCCGATGCCGGACAGAGGCACGGAAGGAGACGACCGTCCGGCCGCCGTCGACCACCATCACGATCACGATCACGAGAATCGCCCACCAGGTGGCGTCGATCTCGGGTGGGCTGGAGCTGCCGAGTCGTTGCGATGCCGCAAAGGCAATCCAGATGCTGATGATGAAGAGGAGCGACGACTCCGCAAGCGCCGCCAGATGCTCGACCTTGGCGTGACCCCAGGGGTGCTCGACATCGGCCGGCCTAGCGGCGAGACCAACCGCAACGAGCGTCATCAGAGCCGTAACCAGATCGAGGCCCGAGTCGAGCGCGCCGGAGAGAAAGGCCAGGCTGCCCGTGATCAAGCCCGTGGTTACCTTGAGCGCGATCAGGCCAAACGCGGCGGCGACCGAGGTCAGGGCCGTTTTCTGTTGCGCGTTCACACTGGGAAGGCTAGTGCGTAGCGCCCGGAAGCGTCAGGCCAGTTGCGGTTGTTCGCCAACAAGCGCCGGAAGCCGGAAGCCGCCCATCTTCTCGAGCGCCTCGATGCGGGCGTCAAGCGAGGGATGGGTGTCGAACATACCGCTCAGCGCCGCCCGGGGCCCCTTTGCGTTGTTGAGCGGCGTCTCGATATAGAGATGGGCGGTGGCACGGTTGGCGTGGCGAAGCTCGGTCTTGTCCTCCTTCAGCTTCCAGAGCGCTAGCGCGAGGCCCTCCGCATCGCCGGTGATCGAGGCCGAGGACTCGTCGGCCAAGTACTCGCGCCGGCGCGAGAGAGACATCTGGATGCCGAAGGCGGCGATCGGGGCCACGATCAGCATCACGAGCCCGATGATCATCAGGATCGGGTTGCCTCCGTCGCGGCGCCTACCGCCGCCGAAGAAGGCGAAGCGAAGAGCGAGATCGGCGACGAGGGCCACTACGCCGACAAGCACCGCGGCCAGGCTCATCAGGCGCACGTCGCGGTTACGAACGTGCCCGATCTCGTGCGCGACTACCGCCTCCAGCTCGCGCTTGTTCATCATCGCGAGCAGCCCCGTCGTCGCCGCGACGTAGGAAGTCTGGGGCGAGCCGCCGGCGGTAAAGGCGTTCGGGCAGGGATCATCGACCACCCGCACCTGTGGCGCCGGGTCTAGACCGGCGCCGATCGCCGCGTTTTCGACCGCGCGCACCAGCTCCGGATACTCCTCTTTCGTCACCGGCTTGGCGCCCGTCCAGGAGCCGATCATCCGGCCGTTGGCAAACCAGGAGATGATCGCGTAGATGAAGGCGATGCCGGCTATGACGATCAGCGAGATGCCGCCGTAGAGAGCCTGCACACCGGCGCCGATAGCCACGAAGACCAGGCCGAAGCAGAGCATGAGCATCGCCGTGCGAATGCGATTGGAACGGACTTGCTCCTCGAGCGTCATCAACTCACTCCGGAATGAAGACCTGTCGACTGGGCGCGATCGGTGGATGCGATGCAAGGACGCAGTGCCTCGTTCGTAGCCGTAGCTACAGGCGAGGCCGAGGACGCAGCAGCGCGCCGCCGAGCGCGGTCAGGCGGCAGAGTGCTTCGTTTCGGAGGGAGTTCCATCACGAAGCGCCGTCGGCGGAGAAATCGACGTTCGGAAGTGCGCCCTCGGCGGGTGATTCAAGAGCGAAGAACTCGCGCTCGTGGAAGCCGCCGAGCTTGGCCACGATCAGATCAGGGAAGCTCTGCAGCCGGCTGTTGTACTGGTAGACGGTCTGGTTGTAGAAGCGCCGTGCGGCCGCGATCTTGTCCTCGGTGTCGGTCAGCTCAGCCTGCAGCTTCTGAAAGTTCTCGCTCGCGCGCAGCTGCGGGTAGGCCTCGCTGACTGCGATCAGGCGCCCCAAGGCGGCGCTGGCCTGCTTGTTGGCCTCGCCGGCCTGTGCCGGGCCACTCGCCTGCTGCATCGCCGTCCTGGCCACGGTCACCGCCTCGAAGACCTCGCGCTCGTGCGCCGCGTAGCCCTTGACGGCCTCGACCAGGTTGGGAATCAGATCGGTGCGGCGCTTGAGCTGCACGTCGATGTTCGCCCAACCGCGCTTGGCCTCGTTGCCGAGCCGAACGAGATGGTTGAAGATCAGGACGACCCAAATCGCGATCAGGACGACAACGGCGGCGATGATGTACACGGCAATCACGATCGCCGCGATTATACGAGCTCGCGGCTCGTAGAGGGCGCCGCGCCGACCGTTTTCGCCCTGGCAGCGGCGAACCAAGCCGGCTCGCTGCGACTTAGGGCCTATCCCGGTAGGGAGGCGCGGCTGAGACGGTCGAGGCGTGGATGCCGGGGG
>DATCCQ010000176.1:0-4506 GCA_036511185.1 Gaiellaceae bacterium | reverse complement strand
TGGTCGTTTGGGGGGAGCTGACCCAGGACGAGGCCGCAGCAGCGCTCGGCGTGCCGGTCGGGACGATCAGCTCCCGGATCACGCGCGCCCGCGGACGGCTTGCAACTGCCCTCCAACACGAGCCGCCGGCACTTGCACAGAATCTTCGAGGCAAAGGAGAAGCGAATGTCTGACACGACTGACCTCCTGCTCGCCCTGCGCTGCGTTGGCGTGGCTGAGCCCGCTGTTGCTGGAGATACCGGCGACAGACGTATTCGCTCCGCGCTCGAGCGCGAGATCTCCGGACACCGGCGATCAAGGCTGCGCCGCCGACTGCGGTTCGGCGCCCGCAGGATCACCGTGCTGCCGGCCGCGCTGCTCGTATCCGCCGCCGCGGCCACGGCGGCGACGACCGTCGCGGTGGTCCACTTCTACTACCAGACCAGCACGCCCGTGATGACCGCTTGCGAGGGAGCGCCCGGGATCGCGCCCACTGGCATCCTACTCTCATGCGCGAACACGAGCGTCCGTGAGATCAACGGTATCGCCTGGCACGGCTGGGGCAATCCGCGGGTTACCGGATCCGGCTCCGAACTGACGATGGGCGGGCAGAGCTTCCGCGTTCGCCTGCTGCTGGATGACCTTGGCCGACACCCTGAGTTCGAGTCGCGCGGCGCTCTCTACCGATACGCGCGGCTTGTGATCTCAGCGCCCGGCCGGCCGACCGTCACCCTGCGCCTTACCACCAACGGTGCGACAGCCTGGTCCCACTAGCCCGAATCGCGCAGCAAGACTCAATACCCCGGGGTCGCGGGGCGCGCCTGACCCGCCTGGGATCCCGATCCTGATAACGGAGTCCGACTCCTCGAACTGTCAAGCGGGCGCCTGTGAGCAAACTGAAACTATCTGCCCACAGGAATCTGGGCGATTGGCTCTCTTCCACGCGCGAGCTCGATCGATGGGGACAACAAGGCACACTTTCGCGACGTCTCAACTCTTGACGCGGAAAGGCGTCTGACCCCACTCCGGAATCGAGCTTCGAGACCGCTCGCCGCCGCGGCCGGCATGACGGACGCGGCTCACTGCGGCCTGGATACAGAAAACCCGGCGAAAGTCGTGAGACTTTCGCCGGCTATGGAGCAGGCGGGGTTTGAATAAGAGTCATTAGTTACCGAAGCGACCGGACATCATAATGTGCCCCTGAGCAGCTATTTCGTTGTGTTTCCTACAACGAGTGCCCCCAGCGGGATTCGAACCCGCGCTGCAGCCTTGAAAGGGCTGTGACCTAGGCCGCTAGTCGATGGGGGCGGCCAGCCAAGGATAGACGCAGAGCGAGATTTCGGTATTCACGGCCGCCGCGACCGACCTGCGCGGGCGCGGCTCACTGACGCTCTCCTTCAGAATCCACCGACGAAAGTCGTCATGCCTCCGAAGGAGGCGGACTTTCGGCGGAAAGAACCCGCGCTGCAGCCTTGAAAGGGCTGTGACCTAGGCCGCTAGTCGATGGGGGCGGCTAGGCAAGGATAGACGCGAAACGGCGCCCGAGCCGACCGCCATCTTCACCCGGCTCGAACTCCGCCAGTAAAGACGGTTAGCCGAGCGCGCATCTAGGACCAACGATGAACAATCGCCGAAGGCGCGTTCATCGTCTCGCCAAGTTCGACAGAAGTCGCCAGACTTCTGTCGATTGTGATCGCACACCTCGACCTCGACGCCTTCTTCGCCGCCTGCGAAGTGCTCGAACATCCCGAGTACGCGGGCAAGCCGCTCGTGGTGGGGGGCGATCCGCACGGGCGCGGCGTCGTCTCGACCGCGAGCTACGAGGCACGGCCTTTCGGCATCCACTCGGCGATGAGCGCCGCCGAGGCGCTCAGGCGCTGTCCGGAGGCGATCTTCGTCCGGCCCGATATCGACAGCTACCGGCGGCGGAGCCGGGCGGTCTGGGAATGGATCCGCGGGCGGATGAGCTGCGTCGAGCAGGTCGGTATCGACGAGGGCTATATCGAGCTCCAGACTCCCTACGCCGAGCCCGCGCGAGCGATTCTCGCCGACCTGCAGCGGGGGCTCTTGCGCGAGACGCGCCTGAGCGCCTCGATCGGTTGCGGTAGCTCGAAGACCGTGGCCAAGATTGCCTCGGATTTTCGCAAGCCGGCCGGGCTGACCGTTGTGCCGCCCAAGCAGAGCGCCTCCTTTCTGGCGCCGCTCGATTTGCGGGCGCTTCCCGGAATCGGCCCCCGCCTCGAGACGCGACTAAAGGAGCTCAAGCTGCGCACGATCGGCGACCTGGCGGCGCTATCCGACGAGGCGCTCGCACGCTCCCTCACGGGCTCGGTCGGGCGTGAGCTGCGCGACCGGGCGCGCGGGATCGATCCACGCCCCGTCGATCCCAGCCCGCAGACGCCGGTCTCGCAGGGCGCCGAGGAGACTTTCCCGCGCGATCTCTCGGCGGAAGAAGAGATGGAGGCCTGGATCGACCGCCTCGCCGAGAGCGTGTGGTCGCGTCTGAAAGCTCACGATCTTTGCGCGCGGCGGGTTACGACCAAGATCCGCTACTTCGATTTCCGGACCGTCACACGCTCGCAAACCGTGGGCGAGCCGTTCGCCTCGATAGAGGAGCTCGCAGCCGCCGCCAAGTCGCTTCTGGCCCGCGCGATGGGCGAGCGGAAAGCCGCCGTGCGCCTGCTAGGCGTCTATGCCTCCAAACTGTGCGAACGAGGTAAAGAGATACAGATCCGCCTCCCCCTCTAGTCGCGGTTGGGCGGTTCGTGTCGAGATTCGCTGCCGGCTGTGGCGATACTCCTTACAAGCCGTTAACAACTGGCCCTTACACTTAGGCGCTTCGTGATACGCACCAGGCTTCTCTACTTCCTCGTGGTCATCGCTGCCGCTCTGCTGGCTAGCAGCGCGGCGGGCAGCGCCTCGCGCGCCGCCCGGCTGACGAGCGCGAGCTACTTCAGCGGCTATGGCTTCGATACCTGCGGCGCCCCCCCGCTCGAGACCATGGATTCCTGGCTCGCTTCGCCTTACCGGGCGATCGGGATCTATCTGGGCGGATCGAACCGGGCCTGCCCGGACGGGAATCTCGAGCCTGCCTGGGTGAACAGCACTCGGGCCATGGGTTGGAATCTGCTGCCGCTCTGGGTCGGCCCGCAATCAGCCTGTGTGTCGCAAAAAGACCTTGAGCTGATCAAGTCCGGCTCGGCCGGGTCGCAGGGCACGGCAGCCGCCGACAACGCCGTCGCCCGCGCCGCCTATTTCGGGCTCGAGGCCGGCAGCCCCATCTACTACGACATGGAGGGCTACAAGCCGAGTGCCTCCTGCACCCTGGCGGTGCAGCGCTTCGTCGAGGCCTGGACTACCGAGCTGCACGTCAAGGGCTATACAGCCGGTGTCTACGGGAGTGCCGCCTCGACCATCCGCGATCTGGTCAGTATGCTCGAGGAAGGCTCCGAGGGCGTTCCCGACGACGTCTGGATCGCGCGCTGGAACGGAGTCGACTCGGTCTTCGGTGAGCCGCTCGTCGCGGACGACTACTGGAGCGATCACCGGCGCGTTCATCAGTACCGCGGCGGCCACAAGGAGACCTACGGAGGCGTGCGGCTCAACATCGACTCGAACTACGTGGACGGGGCCGTGGTCGCGGCGGCCGCAACGCTGCCCATCGAGGCTCCCATTGGGACTGCTACCTCGAGCGACGGCGCGGCATCGGTGAGCTGGTGGGCGAACTCCTTCGACGCGTCAGTGACGGTAACGCCCGCGCTCACACCGTCCACGCTCACAACGCCGCCGCCCGGCTTCGCCGCCGGCAGTTACGTATTGCAGCTCCAGACGCTGGATGCGCTGACCGCTACGCAGGTCTCTCGCTTCAACACGCTGCTTGCCATTCACGTCAGCGCGCCGCCGAAAAGCGTGCTCGTCGCCTTCTCTAGCGACGGCGCGAGCTGGACGATGATCCGGCCCCTAAGCTCACCGGCTCTTCCCGTCAACGGAACGAGCGGCTACATGATCGGATCGGACGGCTCGCTCGACATATACACGCTCGTCCCCGGCTATTTCGCACTTCTGCAGGACAACATGGCGCCGACCACGCCGGCCGGCCTCCGCGGGCACTTCTACAAGCAGAAGCTGCTACTCATGTGGCCGGCGTCGAGCGACAACAGCGGCACGGTCGCCGGCTACGAGGTCACTCTGGACGGCACTCCGATCCAAACGCTGGCGGGCACGGTTAGGAGTACCTCGTTGAGCAAGATCAGGCGAACCGGTCGCAGCATCTACCGCGTTAGAGCCCTCGACGCAGCGGGCAATCAGAGCCCCCTGTCGAACTACGTCAAGGTGGTCAGCAAGGCTAGACCGCGTCATTTGCCGCATGCCGTTCCGCGCTGGGCCTGGCGCCGGCTCGACTGGCAGGAGAAGGGGCGAAAGGGGAAGCGCCCGAACGCGCCCCAGCCGCTGCCGAGTTGGTACTCGCGCTGGTCGGCCTGGAAGCTGAGCCCGTACCGGATAGTCGGCTGAGTAACCGGCGGTTCG
>DATCCQ010000175.1:0-20048 GCA_036511185.1 Gaiellaceae bacterium | reverse complement strand
CACTGAACCCCGGATGCAAGAAGTAATCGATATCTCCAACGAAGTCGCGGCCGAGCTCGCCGCCGTCTCCGACAGCGTGCTCGAGGCGCTGCGCGAGCGCCTCGGTTGCACGATCAGGCTGCGCGGAAATCGCCTCACGCTCGAGGGCGGAAAAGATGAGGTCGCCCGCGCGCGTGGCGTGGTCGAGGAGATCGTCCTGCTGGTCGAGGACGGCCAGGAGGTCGGGCCGAGCTCGGTGGACGCCGTGCTGGGAGCTCTCGATCAGGCAGAGGATGTGCGCGAGGTGTTCGAGGAGATCGTCTGGCGCCATCGCGGTAAGAAGATCACGCCCAAGACCGTCAACCAGAAGCACTACGTCGATGCTATCCGGTCTCGCACGGTCACCTTCGGCATCGGGCCCGCGGGCACCGGCAAGACCTATCTGGCGATGGCGCTGGCTGTTGCTGCGCTCTCCGACGGCCAGGTGGGGCGCATCATTCTCACCCGTCCCGCGGTCGAGGCCGGCGAGCGGCTCGGCTTCCTTCCCGGCGACCTGCTGGCCAAGGTCGACCCCTACCTGCGTCCGCTCTTCGACGCTCTCTACGACATGCTCGACGCCGAGCAACTGAACGCCTATATCGAGCGCGGCACGATCGAGGTCGCGCCGCTGGCCTTCATGCGCGGGCGCACCCTCAACGACTCCTTCATCATCCTCGACGAGGCCCAGAACACCACCCCCGAGCAGATGCAGATGTTCCTGACCCGGCTCGGCTTCGGCTCGCGCATCGTCGTCACCGGCGACATTACTCAGGTCGACCTGCCCAAGGAGCAGGCCTCGGGCCTGATCCAGGTGCAGCAGATCCTGGCCAACATCGAGGGCATCGCCTTCGTTCGCTTCGGGCACGAGGACGTCGTTCGCCACAAGCTGGTGCAGCGGATCGTCGAGGCCTACAAGCGTCACGTCGAGGCGACGGGCGCCGAGCGGCGCCGTTAGTTGTGCCCCTTCAAGCAATACATTCCGGCTTCTGGCCCGCTATCACGCGGCGCGCTGCCGCGTCTTCAGTCGCGCTCGTACTATCCAGTACGAACGCTCCCTGCGTCCTTGCATCGCTTGGTGCTAGCGACCCAGAAACTCGGGAGCATCACTTGAAGGGGCACTGATCGCGATGGTCGAGATAGAGATCGACAACAGAAGCGGCGCCGAGATCGACGAGCAAGCGGCCGTCGTGCTCGCCCGGGCGCTACTGGAAGCAGAGGGCGTCGAGGAGGGCGAGCTGGGGCTCGGCTTTGTGGCGGGCGAGGAGATCCGCGCGCTCAAGCGCGAGCACCTGGCGATCGATGAGCTAACCGACGTGCTCTCCTTCCCAATTGACGGGCTGGACGATCTGCCGGACGGTCTTCCGCGCCAGCTCGGCGATGTCGTTATCTGTCCGCAAGTGGTGGGTGCCGAATGGCGCCGGCCACTCGCGCACGGGCTCCTGCACCTGCTCGGCTACGAGCACGGGCCCGAGATGGAGGAGCGGGAAGACCGCTACATGCTTCGATGAGCCCTCGTTCTCGCAACTCGCTCATCGACAGCTTCAACTTCGCCTTCCAGGGTGTCATTCACGCTGTTCGGACGCAGCGCAACATGCGCATTCACCTGCTCATCGCGGTCGTTGTGATGATCGCCGCGATCGCTGTCGGTGTCACACAGGAAGAGCTGATAGCGCTCATCCTGGTGATTGCTTTCGTGCTCATCACGGAGATGGTCAATAGCGCACTGGAGTCTGCGATCGATGTCGCAACCACGAGCTTCGATCCGATGGCCAAGCTGGCCAAGGACACGGCCGCCGGCGCCGTTCTGATCTCGACCGTCACCGCCGCCGCGGTCGGCTTTCTGATCTTCGACGATCGCATCGCCAACCCGAGCACGCACCTGGTAGATCGAGTCGAACGGGCACCTGTTTATCTGACGATTGTCGCGCTGATCGTCACGACGATGATCGTGATCGCGACCAAGGCGCTGACTCACCGAGGAACGCCGCTCCGCGGCGGCCTACCTTCCGGTCATGCGGCGCTTGCCTTTGCGGCCTGGACGGCGGTCACCTCTTTGGTCTCCAACGGCCAGCACCGTTTCCTGGTCTCCTCGCTGGCTCTGGTGATGGCGATTTTAGTGGCCCAGACGCGAGTCGAGGCCGGTTTCCACTCCGCGCTCGAGGTCGCCTACGGCGCCGTTCTCGGTTCTCTGGTGATGCTCGCCTTCTTCCAGGTGTTCACGTGAGTAAGAACTCGAATCAAAAAGAAGCACTCCGCCGCGTGGCCGCGCTCGGCGGCGCGCTGCGTCGGCTCTCCGAGCCGCGTCCTCAGTCGCGCCCGTATCTCCGCCGATACGAACGCTCCCTGCGTCCTAGCATCGCATCCACCGATCGCACCCAGTCGGCGGGTGTTCATTTTGCTCCGAGTCCAAAAAGCAGAGCGTCGTGAAAAGCGGCTTCATCGCTATCGCCGGGCGTCCCAACGTGGGTAAGTCCACGCTCGTCAACGCGCTCTGTGGCGGCAAGGTCGCGATCGTCTCGGACAAGCCGCAAACGACGAGGCGGCGCATCTTCGGAATCGCCAACGGCCCCGATTACCAGCTCGTGCTGGTCGACATGCCGGGCTTCCAGCGCCCGCTAGACCCCCTGACCGAGCGCATGCAGCGCACCGTCTCCGGCGCCTTCGAGGACGCGGACGCCGTCATCTTCATGCTCTCCTCGCAAGAGAGGATCGGCGCCGGCGATCGCTTCATCGCCAAGACGGTGTTCGCGCTCGGCGTACCGGTGGTGGTCGTGCTGAACAAGGTCGACCAGCAGAAGCCGGGCCACATCGCCGCGCAGATGAAGACGGCCGCCGAGCTCGGCAACTTCCATGCTCTTCATCCGATCAGCGCCAAGACCGGTGACGGCGTGCCCGAGTTGCGCGACGAACTGCTCGGGCTGCTTTCCGAGGGTGTCGCCTACTTTCCGCGTGACGTCATCACCGACATGCCGCTGGAGATGCGTCTGGCCGAGCTGGTACGCGAGAAGGCGCTTGCTCTGACGCGCGACGAGGTTCCACACTCACTTTCGGTGGAGGTGGAGGAGATCACCGAGCGCGTTATCAGGGCGCGCATCATGGTCGAGACCGAGTCGCAGAAGCAGATTCTGGTCGGTCGGGCCGGGCGGATGGTCAAGGAGATCGGTGTACAGGCGCGGCCCGAGGTCGAGCAGCTGGTCGGGCACCGCGTTTATCTCGACCTCACGGTCAAGGTCGAGCCGCGCTGGCGCCGTGACCAGGCGACGCTCGAGCGGCTGGGAATTTAGGAACTCGTATCGAATTAGCAGTCAGCCGCCCTTGATTCAGGTAGGCGAAGATGCGAGCTTTTGGAAAGGAGCGCTAGGCATGCAAACGATCTTGGTGGCGACCGACGGTTCGCCCTGTGGGCAGCGGGCCGAAGATGAGGGAGTGAGCCTGGCTGTCGCCACCGGTGCCCGTTTGATCTTTTTGCATGTCCAGCCCGTGGTTGACCCCGCTCGCTCCCGTCCGGGTGCGCTGAGCGAGGAGACCGACGAGTCGCATGCCCTGCTCGATTATGCCCTGGCGAAGGCGATTGCAGCGGGCGTCGAGGCAGAGGTCGAGATCGTCGAGGGAAATGCCGCGCGCGAAATTGTCGATGCCGCGCGACTGCGTGGTGCCGACGTCATCGTCGTCGGCTCGCGCGGGCTCGGCAAGCTCTCGGGCATGTTCCTGGGCAGCGTCTCACGCGACGTGCTGAACGAGACCGACCGGCCGGTACTGATCGTCAAGGAACAGAAAGCGACCTAGGCGTTCTTCTTCAGCTGCGCTAGCGCCCGCTCGTAAACGCCGCGTATTTCCTCGTCGAGGAAGACGAAGCGCACCTTCTCGATCAACGGCAGCCGTATCAGCGCATCTGCCGTCGCGGTCAGGGCGACCGGTGCGGCCAACTGCGCCGGGTAGCCGTAGGCGCCGGTGGAGATGGCGGGGAAGGAGACCGTACGGCAGCCGTGCTCGCGCGCCAGCTCGAGCGCCCGTTCGTGGCAGGAAGCGAGGAGCAGCTCCTCTTCGGCGCCGCCGCCTCGCCAAATCGGGCCGACGGCGTGGATGACGAAGCGCGCCGGCAGCTTGCCGGCGCCGGTGATCACCGCCTCGCCCGGCTCGCAATGGCCGATCTTGCGGCACTCGGCCATGATCTCGGGGCCACCAGCGCGATGGATCGCTCCGTCCACTCCGCCGCCGCCGCGCAGTTCGGCGTTGGCCGCGTTGACGATCGCATCGACGTGCTCTTGCGTGATGTCGCCGAGCGCCAGCTCGATTCGCGTGAACCCATTGGGAGGTATCGGATCGTTTTGCATCTCGGGCTAGGAGAAGTCTCTTCTCCGCTGGGGCGAGATTCAAGTCGCATCGTTTCCGCCCCGGGGTCGCCGCTTGTCGCCTAAGAGCGGGTGGGACGAGACGTTAGCCTCGCCCCACCTTTTGGCGTCAACCGGCTCCTACCACCTGGGGTAGAAAGCGGCGTAGCTGGCGATAAGAGCCGCCATTCCGATCAACGTGATCAGACGCATACGCATAGTCGTCCTCCTCTCATCAGTCACGTTTTGAGTTGACTTTTCCATCACGCCTACCTCTGGGCAAGTATCTCTCGTTGACTTACCCGGGGACAAGCCCCAGAATTCGTTAGCGGATGGCGGAAGACGAGAGCACAGCGAAGCGCGGAGAAGAGACAGTCGGAGAGCGCGTCCGCCGTCTCCGAGTTGAGAAGGGGCTCACTCAAAGCGCTCTGAGCAGCCCGGGGCTGACCGCCGCTCAGATCTCGCGAATCGAGTCGGGAAAGCGCCAGCCTTCGCTGCGAGCGATCCGCCGCATCGCGCGCAAGCTCAGCGTCTCTCTCGACTATCTGGAAACCGGCGCCGATCTCAGCACTAGAGAAGAGCTCGACCTCTCGCTTGCGGACGCCGAGTTGCGGCTTCGGCTCGACCCGAACGGCCAAGCCGTGGAGCGCGACTTGCGTACCCTCGTCACCCTCTCGCGACGGGAGGGGGAAAGCGAGCTTGTCGCACGAGCGCAAGCGACGCTCGCGATGGCTCTCACCAGCTGGGGACGCATAGGCGAGGCGATCGAGAATTTCGAACGAGCGCTCGAGCACCCACTCGTGAAGCCGGACGTCTTCCCCGATTTATATGCTGCCCTTGCGCACGCCTACTGTGTACTCGGCCGGCTGGAGGACGCGCTGGCCCTGTGCGAGCATTCTCTCGCCGAAGCCAAGGACACGGCCTCGAGAACCATCCTCGCCACGGAGATGAGCCAGACGCTTTGTGACATCGGCGACTTCGAGCGGGCCGAGCACATCCTCGAGGAGTTCGACGGCGACCTGGGGAACGCGGATCCGTACGCGAGAGCGAGGATCCACTGGTCGCTCGCCCGCTTGGCGACCGCGCGAGACGATCGCGCGCTTGCTCTCAGACACCTCCGAACGGCGATCTCGATCCTGAAGGACACGGAGGACACCCTGCGGCTTGCCCGCGCCCACATGTTCTGCGCCAGCGTTCTTCTTTGGGGCGGAAGGACGAGAGGCGTCGCCAATCATCTGCAGACTGCTCGTGCTCTCCTACCCCTTCATGCCGAAGCGGACGACCGCGGGATCCTGAGAGGCTATGAGGCGCTTCTCGCCGCGCGCCAGAGGCGAAACGAGGAAGCGGAGGAAGCCGCAGACAAGGCCCTCTCTCTTCTCTCGGAGAAGACGTTCGAGCAGGCGGCGGCTCTCTACGCAAAGGCTTTGGTACTCAAGGCGAGATACGAGTATGAAATCGCCGACGAGATGTTCGTGAGAGTGCTCGAGCTGGCGGAAACGAGCAAGCTCTGGCGCGAGGCGGCCGTGGTCTCCCTCGACCGCGCCGAAACGCTTCGCTGGGCTGGAAAGCCGCAGGAATCGGAGCTTGTCAGGCAGCAAGCCGGCGACTACGCCTCTCGCATCGGCAGCAAAGCGCCGGCGAGCGCCCGGGCCGACGACGGTCTCGGGTAAGCGTGCCGCCCGCGAGTTAGCGGGCCAGACGAGAAGGCGTTCCGGCCCGCATTTCGTCCTTCCGGTTCACGCATACGAGGGGTTCGAAGCTCAAGGGAGATCCGGTACGCTCCAAGCATGCGCTACCGCACGCTAGGCCGCACAGGGCTCGAAGTATCGGAGATCGGCTTCGGCACCTGGGGAGTGGGCGCTGACGCCTGGAAGGGCGGCACCGACGCCGACTCGTTGGCCGCGATGGAGCGCGCGATCGAGCTCGGTGTCAACTTCATCGACACCGCCATCGTCTACGGCTCCGGTCACAGCGAGAAGCTGGTCGGGCAGATCAAGCGCGTGCACCCCGAGGTGATGATCGCCACCAAGGTCAATCCCGCCAACTGGGAGTGGCCGGCCAGCGACAAGACCCCGGCCGATGAAGCCTTCTCGGCCGCGCACGTAGTTGCGCGCACCGAGGAGAGCCTGCGCAACCTCGCCGTCGAAGTGATCGACGTGCAGCAGTTCCACGTCTGGTCGGATGCCTGGGTCGGCAACGGCAGCTGGCTGGAGGGAATCGAGCAGCTCAAGCGCGAGGGCAAGATCCGCTTTTTCGGCGTCTCGGTCAACGACGCCCAGCCCGACTCGGTGCTGAAGCTGGTCGAGACCGGCCTGGTCGACAGCGTGCAGGTGATCTACAACATCTTCGACCAGGCGCCCGAGGACAATCTCTTCCCGGCCTGCGAACGGAACGACGTCGGCATCATCGTCCGCGTCCCCTTCGACGAGGGCGCGCTCACCGGCAAGGTCACACCGGACACGGTCTTCGCAGAGGGCGACTTCCGCGCCGACTACTTCAAGGACAACCGCAAGGTCGAGGTCTGGCAGGCCGTGAACAAGATCGCGGCCGATCTGGACATCCCGCTCGAGTGGCTACCCGAGATCGCGCTTCGCTTCTGCCTGGTTCCCGACGTCGTCTCGACCGTCATCCCCGGCATGCGCTCGATCGCGCACGTCGAATCGAACGTCGCCGCGGGCGACGCGGGCCTGCTCACGCCCGATCAGATCGAGATTCTGCGCGCGCACCGCTGGGTGCACGACTGGTACCACTGAGCCTGGCCTAACCGGCTCCCATCGCTATCCCGCCGGGGGCAGGCATTCGCAACCGGCGCGAACGATCGTCAGCGGGCAGCGGGCGTGGTGCGCGCACTGCTGGCTGACCGAGCCCAGCATCAACTCGCGGAAGCCGCCGCGGCCGCGTGAGCCGATCACCAGCAGCTCGGCCCCTGCCGACTCCTCGACCAGCACATTCGCCGGCTGTCCCTCGCGCACTACCGACTCGATCTCCACGTCACCGGACTCTTCCTTAACCACCTTCAGCGCCTCTGCCAGCACGTCTTCCGCCGCAGCCTCGGAATCCTCCGCCAGAGTGGGAGGAGGGGGAGCCCAGCCGGCTCCGTAGGCCGCCAGCGGCACGTGCCAGACGACGACGATGCGCAGCTTCGCCTTGCGGACGCGAGTCTCGTTGAGCGCGAACCTGAGTGCCGAGTGCGAGCACTTCGAGCCGTCCACTCCGACGACGATCATCCTGGCGTCCCCTTCCCGTGAAGAGCTGTCTACCCTGAGTCTCTCTCCGCAGCGCGCCGCGGGCAAGCGTTCTCCTCCGCAGCAAGTGCTAGAAAACGGGCCGATGAGGCGGCCAGGATTCCGTTGGACGGCAGCCGGTGCGCAGACCCAGCCCTCCTTCCGCTCATCCGTCTCAACGATCAGCCCGGCGTTTCGGGCACAGATGACCTCCTGGCACCAGGGCTGCCCGGTTTCGGTCTCCGATCTGCGCCTCGTCCGCGTCAGCTTCTGGGGCTTCGACGGCCGCGCCCACTCCGGCAGGCTGATCGTGCAGCGCAGTTACACGAGCCCCGTCGTAACGGCGCTGCGGACTCTCTACTTCAAGCGCTTCCCGATCAGAGGCATGCGTCCGGTTGAGGCCTACGGCTCCAGCGACGAGCGCTCGATGGCGGCCGACAACAGCTCAGCCTTTAACTGCCGCAGCGTTACCGGCTCCAGCTTCTGGTCGGAGCACGCCTACGGCCGCGCTATCGACATCAACCCGCTCGAGAACCCCAAAGTTCGCCAGGGTGTCGTCTCGCCGCCGGGCGGGCGCGCCTACCTCGATCGCAGCAAGTGGAAGAAGGGGATGATCCAGCCGGGTGACAAGGTCGTGAGCGGCTTCGAGACGGTCGGCTGGAAGTGGGGCGGTTACTGGCACTCGCTCCAGGATTACCAGCACTTTTCCTGGAACGGGCAGTAAGAACCTTCCGAGGCTTTCCCGCCGGCGAATAAAGCGGTCTGATCGCTCAGCACGAGCCCACGCGAATGGGCGCTCATGCTCTTCTGCCGTGAGTGAGCCTTTGACGTAACGCTGATCGGCGAGGGTGTCTAGTGCCTGATCGAGTTCGGTCACCCTGGGCGCAGTTTCCTACTCTTGAGCGTACAAAAAAGCCGCTATTTGCGGACTTTTCCACACGGCAGGAGGAAGGGGGGCGACTTATGGCAGAGCCGCCCCACGCCACCCGAAACCGGAGCAGTTGGCTCAGGTGGTGATAGCGCTGGCGGGAGTCGAACCCGCTTCTCGAGCTTATGAGGCTCGCATAGTTGCCGCTTCTACCTCAGCGCAAATCGCAGTAAAGCCTGGTCTCCGGACGCCACTAGTTGTGGCTGACGCTCAGCCTCATCGGCATGTCGCCCCCCAGGTTGCCGTCGCCCGCGATGAGATAGCCGTCCTGCGCTGGCGCCCACTTGTAGACGCGGAGCGAGAATGTGTGCCGCCCCCGGCTCGGCGCCCGCTTCCCCTCGAGCACATCCCGTAGCGTGAGTGGCGCGAATTGGTTGAGGCCAGTGTTGTGGGCACCGTAAAACCCTATGCGGGAGAGCGGCGTCCCATCTTTGTAGAGCACGAACGCGATCCCGTTGTTCGGATCGCTCGGATCAGGGATGAGGTTGACGTATTCCACGCTGAACTCAAACTTCACAGCCCTACCGTCGTACCACGCCTTTGGCAGGGCGAGGATCGTCTGAGGTGCGCTGGGCGAGCCGGTGATGCGAATACGCTCGTATCCAGCAGCGTGGGCAATCTCCGCAGATTGCCAACGCGGCTTGCTCTTGGTGGCCGCCGCTGTTTTGGTCGAGAGACACACGGGCGTCAGCAGCGCCGCCAGCATGACGGCGATAAACACAGGGACCAGTTTCATGTTGCCCTCCTTCGTCGCAGCTTTGGATGCTTACAGTGGTACACGAACTCGAAGCACTCCAGGCATATCCGTCTCTCGGAGTTGGCGCCGTAGCAGTAGGCGAACTTCCGGCAGTCGGGGTTCGCGCAGGCGCAGCGCCCGGCAACGGGAAAGCGCTTGCCGTTCCCTGACACCCACGCTGCGCGTACGGCCGTCTCGCCGCCGGTTACTTCGATCGCCTCCTGTTGAGAAACCGGCCGAACGCCAGGTGGCGCTCGGCGAAGTACTCGCTCCAGGATTACCAGCACTTCTCCTGGAACGGGCAGTAAGAAACTTCCGAGGCTTTCCCGCCGGCGAATAAAGCGGTCTGATCGCTCAGCACGAGCCCGCGCGAATGGTTACCAAACTGGTGCTTTCTCGTGCGTGTTTTCTCGCTACCGTTCCCCGCCCCGTGGGAGGGTGGGGGGTGGTGGATGGGGAAAAGGCGCCCCCGGACTCCGCGAAGTGCATCCGAGCCCGTGATTACCTAGCCAGTCGCCTTGGCGTCGATCGCCACGGCCAGCCCGCGCATCAGTGCTTCTCGCGCGGTTGTCGAGACGCACATGTGAGTCAAAAAGCCGACCAGCTCGATCGCGTCGGCACCTTTCTGCTCGAGCCAGGAGCCCAGCTCGGTGCCGGTCAGCGCGCCGTAGACGGTCTTGACGAGAACGGGCTCACCAGCTGCCGGCTCGAGCCCGGGCGATAACTCGGCGCCTCAGCTGCCCGGCCGGAAACGCTGTGCGTCCGCAGCGTTGTTGTGAAGGATCCAAGTGACCGGTCGCTCGGCCTCGCGGGCGCTCGCAACCCGTTCTGCGATCTCTTCCAGCGCGCCGGCGTGACCGTCCACGGCCAGCGCGCCTTCGGGAGAGAACTCGTTCTGTGCATCGATCACGACCAGCGCTCCCATTGCTTCCTTCCTGTTTGAGACGCCATGGGGGAGGGGGTTCGGTTTTAGCAAACCGACGTGCGCGAAAACAAGACGAAGAAGATCGTCAGCTTCAGCGTCGCCAACGCCTCAGCAGGTAGCGAGGAGTACCTGTAGGAGTTCATGCTCAGCGACTTCGTCAGCGCGGTTCGACATAATCGGCGCCGATGAGCGTCGAAGAGGCAAAGAGCGAAAACTGGCTGCGGCCGTCGCCGCGGCTGCTCGTGCTGCGCCGGCTGGAGGTGGCGGCGCTCACGCTAGTTGCGCTGATCGTCATGGGCATCGCGGCCTCCATCGGAAGGGAGGCAATCTGGCTCGCCTGCCTGGGCGGAACGCTCTTACTCGGGCTCGGGATGGAGCGGTTCGCCTCGCGCCGCTACCACTCCTGGGGTTACGCCGAGCGCGAGGACGATCTGCTTGTCCGTCGCGGCGTGATGTTCTCACGGCTCTCGGTGGTGCCCTACGGGCGGATGCAGTTCATCGACGTCAGCGCCGGCCCGCTAGAGCGATCGTTCCGCCTGGCGACGGTGCGTATGCACACGGCCGCGGCCGCCAGTGACGCGCGAATTCCCGGGCTCGACCGCGCGGAGGCGGCACGCCTGCGCGATCGCCTGGCCGAGGTCGGGGAGGCGCAGGCGGCGGGTCTTTGATGAGATCTCCAGACGTCGACGGCTGGCACCGCCTGCACCCGCTGTCGCCGATAGTTCGCGGCGGAAGGGACACCATCACCGTCGCGTTCCTGCTCCTGATCTCGCTGCTCGGTGCTCGCGGCAGTTCGAGTCACTTAATCGTGGAAATCGGAATCGGCGTCGTCCCCGTCGTTCTCCTCTTCGTATCCTGGCTCGTCACCCGCTGGCGTATCGACGGCGATGACCTACGCATCGAGTTGGGCGTGCTGCGCCGGCAATCGCTGCGCTTCCCGCTCTCACAGGTGCAGGCCATCGACGTCGTTAGGCCGGGACTGGCGCGGATCTTCGGCGTGGCCGAGCTCAGATTGCGAACCGCCGGTTCGAGCGGCGCGGTGGCGCGACTTGCCTATCTGACTGCGCACGAGGTCGAGCCGCTGCGCGTCAGGCTACTCGCTCTCGCCGAGGGCGCCCGCAAGCACGAGGTGCCGCCGGAGCCGGAGGCGGCTATTGAGGAGCACGTACTGACAACGGTTCCGACGGGCCGGCTCATCGCTTCGATCCTGATCAGTAACGTTGGAATTCTTGCCGAGGTAGTTCTCATCGGCGTCATCGTCATCGCCATCTTCTCGCCTGCGGCGGCGGCGGGAGTGATCAGCGCCGGTGCCCTCTGGATCTTCACCACGCTGACCCTCGTCTGGCGGCGCTTCAACCAGGAGTACCGGCTGAGCCTGGCCGAGGCTCCCGATGGGCTTCGCCTCCGCTCCGGTCTGATCGCACTCAGCGCCGAGACGATCCGGCCCGGCCGCGTGCAGGCCGTGCGCATGGTCGAGCCGCTCTTATGGCGCCCACTCGGCTGGTGCCGGCTGGAGGTCGATCTGGCCGGGAAGCAGCGCTCGAAGGGGGAGGGACAGGCCGAGCGCCGGCCGCTCCGCACGGTGTTGCCGGTCGGCAGTCGCGCCTTGGCGGAGGAGTTGCTCGAGCGCATCGTCCCCGACCGGCCGCGCGTGCAGTCGCCGCCGCCGCGGCGCGTGCTCTGGAAGAGCCCGCTCCGCTTTCACATGCTCGCCTGGGGGCGCAGCGAGACCTGCGTCGCCACCACCAGCGGACGGATTCGCCGCGTGACCGTCTGGGCGCCGCTCGAAAAGGTGCAGAGCCTGCGCCGCGTCCAGGGCCCGTTTCAGCGTCGCCTGCGCCTCGCCACCGTCCACGTGGACACCGCGGGCCATAGCGTTCACGCCGCGATCCGGGATAGGGACGTCTCCGAGGCCGATCGCGCGCTTGCGGAGCTGAGCGAATTGGCGCGGGCGGAGCGCCGCGCGAAGAGGCGTTAACTGTAAGTCGGCGGCGGGCTCGGATCGAATGCTCGTGCCGGACAGTTCGGATCGCCACAAGCGATGTCTGGGTCGCCGCTGCCCAAGGCATCGTGCTCGTACTCGTAGTGGAAACACGACCAATGCATCCGCTCGAAGACCTCGTACGACTCACGATTGCGAAGAACCGGCCGCTTGCAGCGGATGCATATAGGCGCTGACGAGAGCTCGCTCATGACGAGATCATGCCGGGAAAGGGGTCTGCCCTTCAAGGGGGGGCGGACTTTCGTCGGTTTAGTTGCAGGAGAACATATGTTCGTGGTAGAACATATGTTCCCTATGATCGCCTGTCTCCTCATCCCTGGTTTCGAATTACGGGCGGTTCTGGCTGGGCGGGAGGAGCTTCTTAACAAGCCACTTGCACTTGAACCACTTGAACCACTGCCCGGCTGCGACAATGTGATCGGGCCGGTGACGGCAAAGGCCGCAGAGGCAGGGATTAGACCGGGGATGCGCCTGGGGGAGGCGCTCGCCGTGTGTCCGAAACTCTGTCTGGTTGCGCCCGATCCGGCCCAAGTCGAATCCGAGTGGGAACATCTGCTGCGGCGACTGGAGGACGTCGGCATCGCCGTCGAGCCCGAGCGGCCGGGCTGCCTCTACTTCGAGACGCGCCACGTCGAGCGCCTCTACCGCGGGCTGGAACAGGTGCTGGAGCGGGCCCTGCTTGCCGTCGGACCTTTCTGGGAGCCTCGCCTGGGCGCGGCTGCCCGGCGCTTCGCGGCGCTCGCGGCGGCCGGCGTCGCCCGCGGCGGGCAGGCGCTGATCGTGCCCGAAGCACGGACCGAGGAGTTTCTGGCGCCGCTTCCGCTTGAGCTCTTGCCGATGCCGGCGCCCGAGCGCGAGCGTCTGCACGAGCTGGGCCTGCGCACGATTGGGCAGCTGACCGTGATTCCCGGCGGCGCCGCCGGCGAGCGGCTGGGCAAGGAGGTGCGCCGGGCCTGGGAGCTGGCGCAGGGCGAGCTCGCCGGTCGTGTGCTCGGTCGGTCTCCCGCAGCCGAGATCGTCGAGTCGATCGCCTTTCCCGAGGCGGTGGCGAACGAGCTGACGCTCAGGCGCACCTTCTCGGTGCTGGTCGAGCGCCTGCTCGCTCGGCCCGAGCGAGGCGGGCGCTTCGTTCGTTCGCTCGCCCTCTCGGCCCGTCTCGCCGGCGGTGGCTCCTGGCGCCGCAAGGCCACCCTGCGCCAGCCCAGCGCCGAGCGCGGTCGCATCGCGGCAGCTCTCTCCTCCAAGCTGGCCGAGATTCCTTCGCCGGTGCTGGAGCTTGGGCTGGAGCTGGAGACGCTGGCCGAAGAGACGGGCGAGCAGCTGCAGCTCGCGGCTGGAGGCGAATTAGAGGCGAAGTTGGCGCAGGGGTTGAAGCAGGTACGGACGAGCACGGGATCGGGATCGGTCTGCAGCGTCGTCGAGGTTGCGCCCTGGTCGCGCATCCCCGAGGCGCGCGCACTGCTCGTCCCGCGTGACGAGTAGAAGTAGAGCCGGAGGGCAAGTTGTCGAGCACGGCTCGCGTTGCGAGCGTTGAGGGCGGTGACCGCCATTCCCGCTCCACCCCTAGAGGTAGAGCCAGAGCCCTGAACGCGCCGCGGGCGGCGCTGGTGGAGACGAACGCCGCCGGGGTGCCCGTGCTGATCAACCGCCAGCAGGTCGCGCTGGTGCGCGAGGAGTGGCGCGTAGTCGACCGCTGGTGGACGGACGAGCCCGTCTATCGCCGCTACTTCGATTGCGTACTGGCGGGCGGGATGACCGTCGTCGTCTTTCACGACGCCGTGCGCGGCGGCTGGTTCGGGCAGAGCGCATGAGCTGGGACTCTCTGATGCCCGGCGAGACCGTCAAGCGCTTCTCCGGCCAGATCGGGCCAGAGCTCGGAGTGCTCGGACGGAACCTGCACCCAGGCTCTCATCGGGCGCCCGCCGAGGGGATCGAAGAGCTTCGCTCCCTCCAGCGCGAGCGCCCAGGTGTGCGCCTCGCCGCTGAGCTTGAAGATCATGTCCTCGCCGTTCAATCCAACGAAGGGCTTGCCGGCAATCATGAAGGAGGGCAGGCCGAACATCGTCCTGCTGACGATCTCCGGCCGGCGCAGCTGCAACTCGGCCAGCACCTCTTCGTAGAGCTCGAGCGATTGCTCGTCGGGGGCTTCCATGGCTGAGATGTCACCGAACAAGCGGCGACCCAAACTCGCCACCTACGTCGAGCTCCACGCCCACTCGGCCTACTCCTTCCTGGACGGGGCCTCGCAGCCCGAGGAGCTGGCTGCGCGCGCCGCCAGTCTGGGCTACGAGGCGCTGGCGCTGACCGACCACGACGGCCTCTTCGGCTCGCTTGAGTTCGCCCACGCGGCCAAGGCGCTGGGCTTGCGCCCGATCACGGGCTGCGAGCTGACGCTGGAGGGCACGGCCCACTCGGGCCGCCTGCACGTCACCGTGCTGGTCGAGGATCGCCGCGGCTACTCGAACCTCTGCCGGCTGCTCACGCGCGCGCACGCGCACACGCGACCGCCCGGGAGGGAGCGGGAGCTGAAGCCGCCTGCTCTGCCCATCAGAGAGTTGATCGAGCGAAACGAAGGACTCGTCTGCCTCTCCGGCTGTGCCCGGCACGGGCTCGGCGTGCGCGCTCCGAATGCAGTTCGCGAGCTAGCCCGCGCCTTCGGGCCCGGCCGCGTCGGCGGCCGCGGGCGCTTCTTCATCGAGCTGCAGCGCCCCTACGAGCGCGGCGACGAGCGCCGAAACGCCGCCCTGCGCGAGCTGGCTTTCGATCTCGGCCTGGAGACCGTGGCGACGGGCGACGTGCACGCCCACTGCCGCCGCCGCAGCCTGCTCCAGGATGTGCTCGTCGCCATCCGCGAGAACACATCGCTCGAGGCCTGTGAGCAAGAAAGGCGCGGAAACCATGAGTTCGTTTTACTCGCGCCCGAGCAGATGGCGGCGCGCTTCGCCGCCGATCCGGGCGCGGTCGCCCGCGCCGGCGAACTGGCTCGTAGGCTCGAATTCGACCTGACCGAGGAGCTGGGCTACCGCTACCCCGACTTCTCCGACGGGGAGCCGGCGATCCGCCGCCTGGCGGGAATCTGCGAGAGCGCCTTCGCCGAGCGCTATCCGCCTCATACGCGCCTGAAAAGACAGGCGCGTATGAGGTTGGACGAGGAGCTGCGCCTGATCGAAGAGCTGGGGCTGGCCGGCTTTTTCTGCCTCCATCACGAGGTGCTCGGGCTGGCGCGCGAGGTTGCCGCCCAGGTGCGCGGGGCCGGCTCGCCGCGCAGCGTGCTTCCGCCCGGGCGCGGGCGGGGCAGCTCGGTCGGCTCGATCGTCTGCTATCTGACCGGGCTCTCGCACGTCGATCCGGTCGCCGCCGAGCTCTCGCTTGGGCGCTTCCTGAACCGCGAGATGGCCGGCGTGCCCGACATCGACCTCGACTTTCCGCGCGATATCCGCGAGAAGCTGATCGTGCGCATCTGCGAGCACTACGGCTCGGATCACGCGGCGCTGGTGGCCAGCTTCTCGACCTATCGGGCGCGCGGCGCGATCCGCGACGTCGGCAAGGCGCTGGGGCTGCCCTTCGGCGAGCTGGAGCGGCTGGCGAGGCTATCGGAGAGCTGGGACGCGCGCGGCGTGGCCGAGGAATTGAAGCGCCTACCCGACGCCGAGCAGAAGCTGGATTCCAAGCGCTGGCGCGCCTTCTCGGCCCTGACCGCCGAGATCGCGCGCCTGCCCCGCCACGTCTCCCAGCACCCGGGCGGCATGGTCATCTCCTCGCGCCCGCTGATCGAGCTGGTGCCGGTCATGCCGGCGGCGATGCGTGGGCGCCAGATCTGCCAGTGGGACAAGGACTCCTGTGCGGATGCGGGCTTCCTCAAGATCGACCTGCTCGGGCTGGGCATGCTCTCGGCGGTCGAGAGCTGCGTGGAGGAGATCGCGCGCCTGCACGGCGAGCCGATCGACCTCTCGCGCATCCCGCTCGACGACGGGGCCATCTACGCCGAGATCCAGCGCGCCGACACGGTCGGCTCGTTCCAGATCGAGAGCCGGGCGCAGATGCAGAGCCTGCCCCAAACGCTGCCCGCCAACCTCGACGATCTGACCGTGCAGGTGGCGCTCGTGCGCCCCGGGCCGATCCAGGGCAAGGCCATCCACCCATATGTCGAGAATCGCCGCCGCCTGCGCGCCGACCCGTCTTTCGAGGTGCCCTACGACCATCCGCTGCTCGAGGAGCCCCTGCGCGAGACGCTCGGTGTGGTCGTCTTTCAGGATCAGGTGCTGGAGGTGGCGATGGCGCTGGCCGGTTTCAGCGTGGGCGAGGCCGAGGGCCTGCGCCGGGCGATGAGCCGCAAGCGCAGCGCCGAGGCGCTCGAGGCCTACCGCGAGCGCTTCATCGCCGGTTCGGCGGCGAAGGGCGTTAGCCCCGAGACGGCGAACCGCGTCTACGACAAGCTGGCCAGCTTCTCGGGCTTCGGCTTCCCCAAGTCGCACGCGGCGGCCTTTGCGCTGCTCGGCTACCAGTCGGCCTGGCTGCGCCACTACTACCCGGCCGAGTATCTGGCCTCGCTACTGAACGCCCAGCCGATGGGCTTCTACCCGCCGGCGGCGCTGGTGCGCGATGCGCAGCGCCGCGGATTGACCGTGCTGCCCGTGGACGTGAACGCGAGCGCCGCGATAAGCCGCGTCGAGGACGGAGCGGTACGGATCGGGCTCCTGCTCGTGCGCGCGCTCGGCGAGGCTGGGGCGAAGGCGCTTGTCGCCGAGCGGGAGCGGGGAGGGGCCTTTGCGGACGTCTGCCAGCTGGCGCAGCGAAGCGGTCTCGACGAGAGGACGCTGAGTGCGCTCGTCTCCGCGGGCGCCTGCGACTCGTTCGGCAAGCCGCGCCGAACGCTCCTTTGGCAGCTCGGCCTGGCGTCGCGCGACAAAAGCGTCCCCGGCTCGGGCGGCAAGGAACGCCAGCTCGCCCTGTCTCTGCCCCCCACCGTCGCCACGCCGCCTCTGCCGGAACAGTCGGTTTGGGACAGGCTTCTTTCCGACTACCGCTCGACCGGGCTTTCCACCGGCGTTCACCCGCTTGCGCTGCTCCGCCCCGAGCTACCGCCCGGCACTCTCTCCTCAGTCGATCTCCCCGGCGCTCGCAACGGCTCCCGCGTCGCCGTCGCCGGCATGGTCGTCGCGCGCCAGCGCCCGCCGACCGCAAACGGTGTCACCTTCCTGCTGCTCGAGGACGAGCACGGTCAGCTGAACGTGATCGTGATGCCGCCCCTCTACGCCCAGAACCGCGCCCTGGTGCGCGGCGAACCGATCATGCTCGCGCGCGGCCGCCTGCAGCGCTCCGGCGGCACGATCAACGTCATCGCCGAGGAGCTGCAAAGCCTGGTTTCGCTGGCGCGCCGGCTCTCGGCGGGCGCCGACGTGCACGATTCGCTGCCGGGGATTCACAGCTTTCACTAGCCGGGTCGCTCGATTCAATCGCCTCGCTACGATCACCTCTCCTGCTCGCGCGAACCGAGGGAGCACTTCGATGGCACCCGAGAATCTCGACTTCTACCGCTCCGCCGGCCTTAACGAGGTCGACCCAGTTATCGCAGTGTTGCTCGGTCGCGAGCTCGAGCGCCAGCGCGGGACGATCGAGCTGATCGCCTCGGAGAACTTCACCTGGCCGGGCGTGTTCGAGGCGCTGGCCTCGAGCGCCACCAACAAATACGCCTCCGGTTACCCGGGCGAGCGTCACTACCCCGGCTGCGAGATCGCCGACAAGATCGAGCAGCTGGCGATCGACCGGGCCAAGGCCCTGTTCGGCGCCGAGCACGCCAACGTGCAGCCCTACGCAGGCACGACCGCCAACGAGGCCGTCTATCTCGCCTGCCTCGAGCCCGGCGACACCATCCTCTCGCTCCCGTTCGAGCAGGGTGGCCATCCAACCCACGGCGACAAGATCAACCTCTCCGGAAAGCTCTACAAGACCGTCTCCTACGGCGTCAGGCGCGATACCTTCCTGATCGACTACGACCAGCTGCGCTCACTCGCGCTCGAGCACCGCCCGAGGCTGATCATCTGCGGCGGCTCGGCCTACCCGCGCATAGTCGAGGTAGAGCGGTTTCGCGAGATCGCCGACGAGGTGGGCGCGCTCCTGCTCTGCGACATGGCCCACTTCGCCGGGCTGGTCGCCGCGGGATTGCATCCGAACCCCGTTCCCCTTTGCGACTTCGTCACCTCGACCACCCACAAGACGCTGGCCGGACCTCGCGGAGGCTTCGTCCTCTGCAAGGCCGAGCACGCCTGGGCGCTGGACGAGGGAGTCTTTCCCGTCCTCCAGGGCGGGCCGCTGCTGGACACGATCGCGGCCAAGGCGATCTGCTTCGAGATCGCCGGCTCAGGGGCGTTTGCGGACTACCAGCGGCGGGTGCGCGCCAACGCCGAGCGGCTCGCCGCCGAGCTGGCCGCGAGAGATCTCGAGATCCTCACCGGCGGGACCGACACTCACCTGCTGATCGTCGACCTGCGCTCGAGCGGCTGGACGGGCGGCGATGCAGAGAAACGCCTGCACGACGCAGGAGTGGCCGTGAACGAGATCGCCATCCCCTACGACGAGCGCCCCGCCGGCGAGACCTCGGGCCTACGCCTGGGCTCGCCCGCCGTCACCATGCGCGGCTTCGACGAAAAGGACATGACGGAAGTGGCGGCGATCATCGTCGGCGCTCTGGCAGAGGACGCCGATCTGGCCTCTCTGCGCGCCCGCTCGGCCGCGCTCTCGGCCCAGCGCCCGCTCTACCCGGGCTTCCGCGGCTACTGCTCCTTCCTGCCGGGATAGGCTCTGGCGGCCGTAGTACGGTTACGGGAATGACCCTGGCGCCCCAGCTCGCCGCCATCCACATGCCCCGCGAGGTCATCTTCGGCTTCGCGCTTGCGCTGGTGATCGTGCTGGCGCTGACGCCGCTGGTAGGCGCGCTGGCCCGCCGCATCGGCGCCGTGGACGAGCCGGGCGAGCGGCGCCTGAACGAGCTGCCGATTCCCAGGCTGGGCGGGATCGCGCTCTTCTTCGCCATCTTCGTGCCTGCGCTCGCCTTCCTCGATCTCTCGCGGCCGCAGCGGGCGATCTTGATCGGGGCCAGCATCGCCGCCGCGGTCGGCGCGATCGACGACGTCCACGATCTCGTCTGGTGGCAGAAACTAAGCGGACAGACGCTGGCCGCCGCCGTGACCGCTGGGCTCGGCGTCTACGTCAATCACTTCACCTTCCCGATCATCGGCGTGGGGACGTTGCCGAAGTGGCTGGGGATCACGCTCGCCGTGCTCTGGATCGTGGCGATCATGAACATGGTCAACTTCATCGACGGGCTGGACGGGCTCGCCGCCGGGGTCTGTGCCATCTCGGTTGTTTCCTTCTGCCTGATTGCGCTCTCGCTCAACCGTGTCCAACCGGCGATCCTGTCGGCGATCGTCTTTGGCGCTGCGCTTGGCTTCCTGCGTTACAACTTCTATCCGGCGCGCATCTTCATGGGCGACTCCGGCGCGCTGCTGCTCGGCTTCATACTGGCCGCGATCTCGGTCGAGGGCCTGTTCAAGACGGCCGCCGCCGTTGCCCTCGCTTTTCCCCTGCTCGTGCTGGCGATTCCGATTCTCGACACCTCGTTTGTAGTAGCCAAGCGGATCAAGCACGGCAAGCCGATCTATTCGGCCGATCGCTTCCACCTCCATCACCGCTTCATCGATCGCGGCTTCTCGCAGCGCCGTGCCGTGCTGACGATGTATGCCTGGTGCGCGACACTGGCCGGAGCGGCGCTGGCCACGCGCTTCCTGGCGCCGCACGCACACGGTCACTGGCAGCTCTGGCCGAGCATCGCCGACGGCGCCATCGGTATCTCGGTCGTGGCGGCCTCGGCCTACATCGTCTACG
>DATCCQ010000174.1:0-8378 GCA_036511185.1 Gaiellaceae bacterium | reverse complement strand
CCGCCGCGACCGACATGGCGGGCGCGGCTCACCAACGCCGTCCCCCGTTTGCTCGTGCTTCTCACCGCCAGAAGTCGTCATGCCTCCCAAAGGGAGGCGGACTTCTGGCGGAAACGGCGCGACCGACATGGCGGGCGCGGCTCACTGCGGTCTTCCTCCGAGCCAAACCGACGAAAGCCGTCATGCCCTCCGCAGGTGGGCGGACTTCCGTCGGTATTACCAGGCGATCTGGCGCTTTTCTTTGAAGAATCCGCCCGTCGGGCCGATGTCGGGCAGCGTGGCGGCCCAGACGATCGTCTCGGCGCCCTGGGCCGGGGTGAGTGGCGCGGAGCGACCGCCCATGTCGGTCTTGACCCAGCCTGGGTCGACCGAGTTAACCAGGATGTTCATTCCTTTTAGCTCGTCGGCGAGAACGCGGGTGAGTGCGTTCAGCGCGGTCTTAGAGAGGCGGTAGCCAGGCGAGCCGCCGTTCATCTCGGCCAGTTGGGCCATGCCGCTGGCGATATTGACGATACGGCCGTAGCCCTGGCGGCGCATGATCGGGATGATCTGCTGGCAGACACGGTAGGGGCCGAGCGTGTTCGTCTCGAAGCCGAGGCGAACGAGCTCGGGGGGAACGTACTGAGCGCTCGTATCGGGATGAGCGCCGTCGGGCGCGATGGCTGCATTGTTGACCAGTGCATCGACCCGCTCGAGCTCGCCGAGGCGATCGACATCCTGCTCGCTGGTGACGTCGAGCTTGAGTGCGCTGACGTTGAGCCGCTCGCCGCTGAGCACCGCGGCCGCCTCCTCGCCCTTGGCAAGATTCCGCGCACCCAGCAGCACCGCGTAGTCGAGCCGCCCGAGCTGGCGGCAGACCTCGAAGCCAATGCCACGGTTTCCCCCGGTTACGAGCGCAACACGCATCTACAAAGAACAGTAATCCCGATCAGGCGGCGAGCGAAGACCGGAATCTAGACTGGGGGCATGGAAATGCCGCTAAAGATCGGCGTCCTTGCCGTCCAGGGCAACTTCCGCGAGCACGTGAGTGTGCTCCGGCGCCTCGGCGTGGAGGCGAGCGAAGTCCGAAAACCACACCAGCTCGACGGTTTGGATGGGCTGATCATCCCCGGCGGCGAATCAACCGCGATCGGCAAGCTGGTGCGCACCTACAAGCTGGAGAAGGCGATCCTCGGCTTCGAGGGCGCCATCTTCGGTACCTGCGCCGGCATGATCCTGCTCGCACGCGGCGCCGTTGATGCCGTGCCCGACCAGCCGCTGCTCGGGCTGATCGACATCGTCGTGCGACGAAACGCCTACGGGCGTCAGGTGCACAGTTTCGAGACCGATCTCGATCTAGCCGGTCAGCGTGAGCCGCTGCGCGCCGTATTCATTCGCGCGCCCTGGATCGAGAGCGTGGGCCCGGCGGTTGAGATTCTCGCCGAGCACGATGGTCGGCCCGTACTGGCGCGCGAAGGCCGTATCCTTGTCGCAGCATTCCACCCCGAGCTCACGGACGATACGCGCGTCCACGAGCTCTTCTGCGAAGTAGCACGGGAGGCAGCGAGTGTCCGGACATAGCAAGTGGTCGTCGATCAAGCACAAGAAGGGCGCCGCCGACATCAAGCGCGGCAAGCTCTTCTCCAAGCTTTCGCGCGCGATCATCGTTGCAACCAGGGAAGGCGGTGGCGACCCCGACGCCAATCTCGCGCTCCAGAACGCGGTCGAGAAGGCGCGTTCTTACTCGATGCCGAAGGACAACATCGAGCGCGCGATAGCCAAGGGCGCCGGTGAGGGCGCGGGCGGGCAGGCTTTCGAGACGGTTGTCTACGAGGGCTACGGGCCGGCCGGCGTGGCGATCATCGTCGAAGCGCTGACCGAAAACCGCAACCGCACCGCCGCAGAGGTGCGCCACGCCTTTGGCAAGTTCGGCGGCAACCTCGGCACTGACGGCTCGGTGGCCTGGATGTTCGAACGGCGAGCAGTGGTGCTCGTGCCGGCCGACGGGGTGGATGAGGACGCTCTCATGCTGGCCGCCGCCGATGGCGGCGCCGATGATGTGGCCGGCGACGGCTCCAGCTTCGAGGTGACCGCTGCGCCTGAAGTGCTGCACGGCCTACGCGAGGCGATCGAGTTGGCAGGCTTTCCGATCGAGTCGGCTGAGTTGACGATGCTGCCCAAGACGACCGTTGAAGTGACCGAAGAGTCGTCGGCCCGCACGCTGGTCAAGCTGGTCGAGGCGCTCGAGGAGCTCGACGACGTGCAAGAGGTCTACGCCAACTTCGACATCTCCGAGCAGCTGTTGGAGGCCGTCGCCTCCTAGCGATATCCGGGCGCTATTAGACCATCGGAGCGCGCGCTCGAGGGACGACTGGCTAGGATCCGGCGAAATGCGCTCCAGCCTTGTCTCGCTATCGCTTCTACTCCTTCTGCCGGGCCCGGCATTCGCGCTCCAGCGCGCCTCGATCACTCATCAGCGGCCTGGATTCACTGTCAACACTCGCACTGTCTACTACGGCATTAGCGGGAGCACAGCCGCCGATATGCGCACACAGCTGGACCAGTTGGGCCCCATCGAGCCCGCTTCGGGAAAACACTACGACGGCTACGCCAATTGGAAGTTCAATTGGCGCTTTCGCTACTTCGAAAGCCCGGGTAGATGTCGGCTCACAAAGGCGATCGTGTCGCTCAATCTGAAATACACCATGCCGCGCTGGCAGCGTCCGGCCGATGCTTCGATCACGCTCTCCGCTCAATGGAACAGCTACTTGATCGCGCTTGACAAGCACGAGAAAGGGCATGGCGCGATTGCGATCGCGGCCGGCGAGAAAATGACCGCAAAGATGCGAGCGCTCACTCCGCGTTCTTCCTGCAGCAGGCTCGAGGCGGCGGTCACTCGCATCGGCACGACGGAGGCCAAACGAACCGACGCCTCCGAAGTCGCTTACGACGCCAGAACGGATCATGGCGCGACGCAGGGAGCCCGCTTCCCCTGACGACGTGGCCGGTGACGGCTCTAGCTTCGGTTTCGGCGAAGCTTTACATCCATTTAACGTTCGCTAGTCTATTCGTGCTTCCGACTTGTACTAAAGTGAAGATAGCGCTTGCGGTTACGGGTGGGCCTTGACGCTGGGGGGTGTCGGGCCCTCCCCCTTTTTTTTCGGGCCCGCCCCCTTTTTTTTCGGAGGCGTTTCTACCCTTTTAGGGATGGCCAACCTCCCCTAGCGGCGCTTTACTTGGGGATGCGCGCCGATATGCTCAATTCCGGAATGAGAATACGCACCGCCTCGATGCTCGTACTGGTCGCCCTGGCCCTGACAGTCGGGCTGAGCGCCTGCGGCGGCTCGTCGCTTAATTCGGCGGTCGACCCGGTCGCCGCGGCGGCCGAGAATACGACCGCGGCGAAGACCGTGCGCTTCTCGATGACGATGAAACAGCAAACGCCGGTTCTCCCCGCGCCGATCGCGCTAACGGCCGAGGGAGCGATGAGCTTCGCGACCCAGCAAGCGTCGATGAGCATGGATATGTCGCAAATGGCGGCGCTCGGCGGCTCGTCGCTCGGCTCGCCGTCCGACTGGAAGATCGAGATGGTCATGGACGGGCTCGTGATGTATATGAAGGCGCCGTTCATGACGACGCTCCTCAAATCGGATAAGCCCTGGCTTAAGGTCGATATGAATGCCATCGCCAAGCAGCAGGGGCTGGATCTCTCTTCGCTAATGAACTACGACCCGAGCGAAGTGACGCGCTACATCGACTACCTACGCGGCTCCAAAGACATGAACGTCGTAGGGCACGAGGTGATTCGCGGCGTAGCGACTACGCACTACCGCGGCAACGTCGATTTCGACACCTATCTGAAAGCTCTTCCCGCCGACAAGCAGGCCGCGGCGAAGGCGGCGCTGGACAAGGTCAGCAAGCTCGGCAAGCCGGTCTACGGACCGTTCGAGGTCTGGGTTGACGGCCAGCAGCGCGTGCGGCGCGAAAGCTTCAGCTACTCGATGAACGCTTCGACCGGGAACATGGAGGCGAGCTTTTCGCTGGACTTCTACGACTACGACGTACCGGTCGCCGTCGCGATTCCGCCGGCCGAGCAGACCGTCGACGTGATGCAGTTGGCGGGCTCGCCCGGCACGGGCTGAACTCCTTTAGCACCACCCGACTCCGCGGCTGCGCCGTCCGGCACGCGGCCTAGAGTCTCGTCGTGAAAGTTCTCGGCATCGATCCCGGCACGGCTGCATGCGGGTACGGCATCGTCCAAGGAAACGCAAACCGCCTTCAGGCTCTCGACCACGGTTGGTGGCGGACGTCGCCCGGCACGCGGCTGGAGCTTCGCTTGCGGACTCTCTTCGAAGGAGTGACCGAGCTGATAGACCGCGAGCAGCCCGATGCCGTTGCGCTCGAAGAGTCCTACGTAGGCGCCGACGCCCGCATCGCGCTCTCTGTCGGGCAGGCGCGCGGCGCCGTTCTCGTCGCCGCCGCATTAGCCGACATTGAGTGCTTCGAGTACGCGCCGGCGCGGGTCAAGCAGGCGACCTGCGGCCACGGGCGCGCCGACAAGGCCCAGATTCAGCGGATGGTGAAGGCGATCCTGCACCTGGAGGAAATCCCGACCCCCGACCACGCCGCCGACGCGCTCGCCGTGGCGATCTGCCACGCGCTCGCTTCGCCGCTCGAGAGGCTTGCGCGATGATCGCGCGGCTACGCGGAAAGCCGATTGGCAGTGGGGCGGAGGGGCTGCTTCTGGACGTGAACGGAGTCGGCTACCTCGTGCACGCAACTCCGCGTGCCTTGGCCAAGGCCGGCGGCGCCGAGCTGACGGTCGAGACCTATCTACACGTGCGCGAGGACGCGCTCTCGCTTTACGGCTTCGCCGACGGCGAGGAGCGCGAGCTCTTCATTCAACTCCTGTCGGTCTCGGGGATTGGGCCCAAGGTGGCGCTGGCGATCGTCTCGGGCTCGACGCCGGCTGAGCTCAGGCGCGCGATCGCCCGCGAAGATACCGCTCGCTTTCAGGCCATTCCCGGCATCGGCAAGAAGACGGCGCAGCGTGTTGTGCTGGAGTTGAAAGAGAAGCTGACCGGAAGCGAGCTGGCGCCCTACGGTGAGGCCGGCTCCGACAAGCACCTGGTTGCGCGCGAAGCGCTGGTCGAGCTTGGCTACACGCTCGTCGAGGCCGAGCAGGCACTTTCCCGGATCGATCCCGAGCTACCGCCGGAAGAGCGAGTGCGCCTGGCGCTGAGAGCGGCTTGAGATGAGCGAAACCTTCCTGACACCCACGATCAAGCCCGAAGACGACGACATCGAGCGCTCGCTGCGTCCGCGCAACCTGCGCGAGTTCGTCGGCCAGGAACGGATCAAGGAGCCGCTGGCAATCTCGCTCCAGGCGGCGCAGAAGCGGGAGGAGGCGCTCGACCACGTTCTGCTCGTCGGACCGCCGGGGCTTGGTAAGACCTCGCTGGCCTTCATCGTTCATGAGGAGCTCGGCGTCGGCATCCGCTGCATTGCCGGGCCGGCACTCGAGCGCAAGGGTGACATGGCGGCGATCCTGACCAGCCTGGAAGCGCGTGACGTCCTTTTCATCGACGAGATCCACCGCTTGAACCACGCGGTTGAGGAGATCCTCTACCCGGCGCTCGAGGACTTCCGCCTCGACATCGTTGTTGGTCAGGGGCCGGCGGCCCGCACGCTGACGCTCGACCTGCCCCACTTCACCTTGGTAGGCGCGACCACGCGCACGGGCTTACTGACGACGCCGCTGCGCGATCGCTTCGGCATGACCTTCCGCCTCGACTACTACGGCGTCGACGATCTGGCCACGATCGTGCGCCGCTCGGCCCGCATTCTCAACGTCGAGATCGCGCCGGAGGCCGCCTCCGAGATCGCAGCCCGCTCGCGCGGTACGCCGCGTATCGCCAACCGCATCCTGCGCCGCGTCCGCGATGTGGCCGAGGTGCGCCATCAAGGAGTTGTCACCACGGCGATCGCGCGCGAAGCGCTGGAGCTTCTGGAGGTCGATGAAGTCGGTCTAGAGCACACCGACCGCGAGCTACTGCGGGCCATCGTCGAGCGCTTCGACGGCGGGCCGGTGGGGCTCTCGACGCTGGCGGTAGCGCTCGGCGAGGAGCCAGACACGATCGAGGACGTCTATGAGCCTTACCTGCTGCAGCTCGGCTTCATCCAGCGCACGAACCGCGGCCGTATCGTCACCAAGTCGGGGCTGGCGCACTTAGGCGCCTCAGCTGCGCGTGATGACGTGAGCCTCTTTTAGCGGTTCGCCTCGCGGCTCTCGTTTACCCTGAATCGTGATGAATGTGCGCCTTCTCATCACAGCCGCCGCGCTAGCCGGCTGGCTCGCTCTTTCGGCAACCGGTGCTGCCACGCGAACCTCGGGCAATCCGTTTGTCGGAGCCAAGCTCTATGTCGATCCAGGCTCGAATGCGGCGCGCCAGGTCGCCGAGTGGCAGGCGACCCGGCCCGAGGACGCGGCGCAGATGCAGAAGGTCGCCTCGACCTCGCAGGCCGACTGGTTCGTAGGCGACTCCGGGGCGACGTTCAGGCGCGAAGTCGCGCAGCGTAGCCGCAAGATCGTCCGAGCGGGGGCGCTACCGGTTTTCGTGCTCTACAACATTCCCAGGCGCGACTGCGGCGAATACTCGGCGGGCGGCGCGAAGAACGGTATCGCCTACAAGCGCTGGATCTCAGATTTCGCGGCGAGTGTCGGAAAACGCAAGCTGGCGGTGGTGATCGAGCCTGATGCGCTGGCGGGCCTCGACTGCCTCGGCCAAGCGGCCAGGTCGCTCAGGTACTCGCTGATCCGCGCTGCGGTGAAGCGGATCGCCCGAAACCCGCGCGCCGCTATTTACCTCGACGCCGGTAATTCCGCCTGGCAGCCGCCTTCGGTGATGGCAAAGAGGTTGCGCAAGGCCGGGGTGGCTGGTGCCCGTGGCTTCGCGCTCAACGTCTCCAACTTCCAGACGACCGAAGTGAGCATTGCCTACGGCAACCGACTCGCGCGCCTGCTCGGGGGCAAGCACAACGTGATCGACACGAGTCGGAACGGCCTCGGCCCCTGGGACGGTGAGGAGTACTGGTGCAACCCACCCGGCCGGGCGCTCGGCCAGCGTCCAACCAGTGAAACAGCCTCTTCCTTCGCCGACGCCTATCTCTGGATCAAGCTCCCCGGCGAGTCAGACGGTAGCTGTAAGGGAGGGCCGTCCTCGGGTGCCTGGTGGTCGGAGTACGCGCTTGGATTGGCCCAGCGGGCGAGTTGGTAGTCGACACCGGCCCGGCGGCGGCCGATATCGTTTCGCGCTATGCGCACGATCGGCCTTCTCGGCGGAATGAGCTTCGAGTCGTCGCTCGATTACTACCGGCTCTTGAACGAGCTGATGCGTGACCGGCTGGGCGGTCTGCATTCGGCGCGTAGCGTGATGCTCTCGGTGGATTTCGCCGAGATCGACCAATTGATGCGGGACGACCGCTGGCAACAGGCCGGCGAGGTTTTAGCTGCCGAGGCACAACGACTAGAGCGTGCCGGAGCGGAGCTGCTCGCCCTCTGTACGAACACGCTCCATAAAGTGGCGCCTGCGATCGAACAGGCTGTCTCGATTCCCTTCATCCACATCGCCGATGAGGCGGCAACTCGCGTTCTTGAAGCTGGCCAGCGGACGATCGGGCTACTCGCAACCGCTTACACGATGGAGCAGGACTTCTACCGCGAACGTCTCGAAAGCCACGGCCTCGAGGTAGTCGTTCCGGCTGCGGACGACCGCGCCGAGATTCACAGGATCATCTTCGAGGGGCTCTGCCTGGGTCGGATCGAGCCCTCCGCGGGCGAGTTCTTCCAGCGGGTGATCGTCGATCTCGCCGGGCAGGGAGCCGAAGGCGTCCTTCTCGGTTGTACCGAGTTGGCGCAGATTGTCGCGCCCGAGAAGAGTCCGCTACCGCTCTACGACACGACTCGAATACACGTCGAGGCGATAGTAGAGATCGCCCTTCGCGACTGATTTGGAGCAGCTAGGAAATTGTCGCGACGAGATCGGTCGACTCTCGGCAATCAGCCTCTAGCCTCGATAGCGCAGCGAGCGCCAGGTAGGCACAGGCGCCAGTTCGAGCAGTGTCCGATCGCCGTCCGGGTCGCGGTAGCCGAACTCGGCCTGGTCGTTGTCCCAGGCGACCTCTAGTAGGCCCTGCTTGACGCGGTGATCGAGCCAGGCGCCGCGGAATACGAGCTTGCGCAACCAGTAGACGAGCGATTCTCCGTTCACGAGCGAGATTTTCTCCCAGTTATCGATCAGGTAGCGGCCGAGGTCGCTGCGGGGCTCGGAGATCTGGCCGATCGGGCTGGCCACCAACTCGACCAGATCGGCTGTCTCGCCGTCTCCCAGGTCGTTTCC
>DATCCQ010000173.1:0-11311 GCA_036511185.1 Gaiellaceae bacterium | reverse complement strand
GATCGTGATCTCGCCGGTCATCGCCAGGTCGCCGGCGACCGGTCGCTGCGTCGCCAGGGAGACGATCGCGCTGGCCATCGTGATTCCGGCCGAGGGCCCGTCCTTGGGCACCGCGCCCGAAGGAACGTGGAGATGGAGGTCGTGACTCGTGAACCAGCCGTCTTCGATGCCGAGCTCGTGGGCGTGGGCGCGGGCGTAAGAGAGCGCGGCCTGGGCCGACTCCTGCATCACGTCACCCAGCTGCCCGGTGAGGGTCAGGCGCCCGTTACCTTCGTAGGCCGTTGCTTCGATGAAGAGGATCTCGCCGCCGACCGGCGTCCAGGCCAGTCCGGTTGCGACGCCCGGTTCGGCCGTGCGCTTGCGCACCTCGCCGGAGAAGCGGCGCGGTCCCAGCCCCTCGCGCACCTCCTTGGCGCCGATCGTGATCTTTCTCCTCTTGCCCTCGGCGATCTGGCGGGCGCTCTTACGGCATAGCGCCGCAAGTTGGCGCTCGAGATTGCGAACCCCGGCCTCGCGCGTGTACTCGCTGATAACCAACCTCAGCGCCTCGTCCGAGAAGCTGACCTGCTTGGTCTCGAGACCGTGTGCCGCGATCTGCCGCGGCACCAGGTAGCGCCTGGCGATGCCCAGCTTCTCTTCCTCGGTGTAGCCGGAGAGCTGGATCGTGTCCATGCGATCGAGCAGCGGCGCGGGGATCGTCTCGGCCTGGTTGGCGGTGCAGATGAAGAGCACGCGCGAGAGATCGAAGGGCAAATCGAGGTAGTGGTCGCGGAAGCCGGAGTGCTGCTCGGGATCGAGCACCTCGAGCATGGCGCTGGCCGGGTCGCCGCGGTAATCCGTTCCCATCTTGTCGATCTCGTCGATCAGGAAGACGGGATTGCGCGTCTCGGCGTCTCTGAGCGCGCGGATGATCGTTCCGGGCATGGCGCCGATGTAGGTGCGGCGGTGACCACGGATCTCGGCCTCGTCGCGCACGCCGCCGACCGAGATGCGCACCAGCTTGCGCCCCAGCGCCCGGGCGATCGACTGGCCCAGTGAGGTCTTACCAACACCGGGCGGGCCGACGAAGCAGAGGATCGGCCCCGAGACGTCGCCCTTCAGCTTCGAGACGGCCAAGTACTCGATGATGCGCTCCTTGACCTTCTCGAGGTCGTAGTGATCCTCGTCGAGGATCTGCTTGGCGCGCTCGAGATCGAGGTCGTCGGCGGTCTCGGTGTTCCAGGGCAGCGAAACGATCCACTCCAGGTAGGTGCGAATGACGCCGTACTCGGCGGCGGCGCTTGGCAGGCGCTCGAGCCGGCCCAGCTCGCGATCGGCGGCGCGGCGTGCTTCCTCGGGCAGGTCGACGGCCTCGACGCGCTCCCGCAGCTCCTTCATCTCGGCCTCGTCGGGGTTTGTCTCGCCCAGCTCGTCCTGGATCGCCTTCAGCTGTTGGCGCAGGATGAACTCGCGCTGGGTCTGGTCGAGCTCCGACTGAACCTGGGTCTGGATCTTCGACTCCAGCTCGCCGACGTCAACCTCGCGGGCGAGGATGCGCGAGAGCGAGCGCAGGCGCTCGGCGACACGAGTTTCTTCGAGCAGTTGCTGGCGCTCGGCCACACTCAGCCGGCGCAGGTTGGAGGCCACGAGGTAGGAGAGCAGGCCGGGGTCGTCGACGTTGGCAAGCGCGATCGCCAGCTCGTCGGGCAGGTAGGGCTCCATCTGGATGACGCGGGCGAACTGCGTCTGGACGTTGCGGGTGAGCGCCTCGATCTCGTCGGAGACGTCGATCACGTCAGGGTCGCCCTCGAATCGTCCGACCAGGTAGGGCTTGTCGCTCACAGGCTCGAGCAGGCGGATACGGCGCAGGCCCTGAACGAGCAGGCGCAGCGTTCCGTCGGGCATCTTGAGCATCCGCGAAACGGCCGCCTCGACGCCCACCGAGTAAATGTCGTCCCAACCCGGCTCCTCGATATCCGGCTCCTGAACGGCGATCAGCGCCACATGCCCCTCGCCGCTGACGATGTCGTCGACCAGCTTGACCGAGCGCTCTTGCCCGACGGCCAGCGGCACCATCGAGTCGGGGAAGACAACGGTCTCCTTCAGCGGCAAGAGCGGCAGCTCGAAGCGCTCGCCCGGCATCGGGGTCTCGCTGACGCCCGTCTGCTCGCCGTCCGCGGCGCTCACGGCTTCGACCTCAGCTCGATCGGCACTCGCACCGCGCCCGTGGGACGCTTGGCGATGGGCAAGACGATTTGCAGCAAGCCGCGCTCGTAGGTGGCGCTGGCAGCCTCGGCGTCGACCTGCTCGTGAATCTGGATGCGCCGCTCGAAGAAGCCGCGATCGATCTCCATCTGGTGGTAGCGGCGGTTGCACTTGCTTGGGCGCAGGCGCTCGCCGGCGATCACCAGTGCCCCGTCTTGCAGCACTATCTGCACCTGCTCGGGGTCGATTCCGGGCAGCTCGACAACCACCACGAGCTGCGGCGGGTCTTCGGTGCGGTAGCTATCGACGGGCGGCCAGAAGCTTTGCTGGCGCCCGCCGAACTGCCCGTGCCAGAGCTCGGCGATGAGCCGGCCGAACTGATCGCCGGCTTCGCTCTGCGGATCGCTTGACTTGCGCTCGCTCATGTCTTGCTTCTACCCCCAATCAGCGACTATGCAAGCGTAGCGGGCTAACAGCTCGTTTCGGGAGAGGCGATAAAGTGGCCGCCAACTCCATGCGCCGACCGATCCTGATCGATTCTCGCTGGCTTCCCTTCATGCTCCCGTTCGGCACCCGGCGGAGTCGTTCCTATCTCGAAGTGAGCGAGAACACCCTTGACCTGGTTTTCGCGCCGTTCTTCAGAGAATCGGTTCCAAGAGACCGGATTGCGGCCGTTCGCCCGTGCTCCTGGCCGCATTTCGGCGGTATCGGCTGGCGGGTCGGGCGCGGCGGCACGGTCGGTCTGATCGGCTCGAGGAAGAACACGGTCGAGGTTCTCCTGCGCGAGCCGCAGCGTGTGCGGCTCGCATTCCTCCCCATGAACTGCCGGCGAATCGTCGTCTCAGTTCAGGATCCGGCGGCGTTCATCGCCGACCTCGGCGCGCGAGCACTCGCTTCTAGCCGAAGACACCTGGCCGATCGTGATGCAGGACCTGGACCGCCCAGTCCGGCCGAGTAGCGAATAGGCGACTCGTGGAGGCGCCCGAGCGCGTAGCATCCAGCCCATGGCAAACGGACTAAAAGGAGTGATCCTCGCGGGTGGCTCGGGCACCCGGTTGCATCCGCTCACGCGCATCACCAACAAGCACCTGCTGCCGATCTACGACCGGCCGATGGTCTCCTACGCCATCGAGGCGCTGGTGCAGGCGGGCGTGACCGAGTTGATGCTGGTGACCGGCGGCACCCACGCGGGCGAGTTCCTGCGCCTGCTCGGTAATGGGCGCGAGTTCGGCATCGAGCGGCTGGAGTACGGCTACCAGGAGCGCGCGGGCGGTATCGCCGAGGCGCTCGGGCTGGCCGAGCACTTCGTGGGCGGCGATCGCGTGCTGGTGATGCTGGCCGACAACGTGCTCGAGAACTCCTTTGCCGCCGCGGTCGAGCATTTCTGCGCGCAGGAGAAGGGCGCCCGCGTGCTGCTGGCGCGCGAGAGCGACCCCGAGCACCTGCGCCACCTGGGCGTCCCGGAGCTTGACGGTAACAAGCGCATCGTGCGCATCGTCGAGAAGCCGCAGGATCCGCCCAGCGACTTCGTCGTCACCGGCCTCTACTTCTACGACTCGGATGTTTTCGAGATCATCCCCAAGCTGAAGCCCTCCGGGCGCGGCGAGCTGGAGATCACCGACGTGAACAACTGGTACGTCGATCAGGGCACGATGGAGTACGACCTGATCGAGGGCTTCTGGGGCGACGCCGGCGAGTCGATCGACGCCTACTACGCCGTCAACGACTTCGTGCGCCTGAACGGAGCCAACAAGAAGTGACAGGCTCAGGGCCCAGCCTGCTCAGCGGCATGCAGCTGATTCCGCTCGAGCGCTTCACCGACGAGCGCGGCTGGTTCTGTGAGCTGCGGCGCGACAGCATCCTGCCCCGCCCGGTAACGCAGACCAACGTCTCCTTCTCGCGCCAGGGCGTGATTCGCGGCCTTCACTACCATGAGCGCGGCCAGGACGACCTCTTCGCCTGCCTGCAAGGAATGGCGCGCGCCGTCCTGCTTGATCGCGAGTCGGGCGAGACCTTTTCGCTCGATATCGGCGAGGAGAATCCGGTCGCCGTCTGGGTGCCCGGCTACCACGCGCACGGTTTCGAAGCCCTGACCGACGTTCTCTTCTGTTACCACGTGACCGAGGAATACGACCCGAAAAACCCCGATGAGCAGGGGATATCGTGGGCCGATCCGCGCGTCAGAGAGCTCTGGAGCACACAATCACCGATTCTTTCGGCACGGGATCTCGAAGCGTCCTGATCACCGGCGCGGCCGGGCAACTCGGCCGCGCGCTGGCCGAAGCGTTCGCCGCCGACGAAGTGACCGGGGTCGATCTGGGCGAGTGGAACGTCGCCGAGCCGGCGCCGGCCTGGCTCGAAGCGCCCGATCTCGTTCTGCACGCCGCCGCCTGGACCGACGTTGACGGCGCCGAGGCCGATCCAAACGGCGCTGAGCGAGCGAACATCGATGGAACTCGTAACGTCGCCCGCTTAGGTGCTCCGCTCGTTTACTACTCCTCCGACTACGTTTTCAGCGGTAGGAAACGCGAGCCTTACCTCGAGTCCGACGCGGCCGGGCCGGCCTCGGTCTACGGCAGGACGAAGCTCGAGGGCGAACAGGCCGCGGGCGCAGAGGCCTGGATCGTTCGCTCTTCCTGGCTCTTTGGTGCCACCGGGCACAACTTCCTGCGCACGATGCTGCGGCTCGGTGCCGAGCGCGAGGAGGTCGCCGTGGTGGACGACCAGCGCGGCTGCCCAACCTACGTCGGCCACCTGGCTGCCGCGACGCTGGAGATCGTCGAACTTCCCTTCGGCACCTACCACGTTGCGGCTGACGGAGATTGCACCTGGAAGGAGTTCACGGAGGCGATCTTCGAAGAAGCCGGGCTCTCCTGCCGGGTACGGGCAATCACAACCGCCGAGCTGAACCGGTCCGCTCCGCGCCCGGCCTACTCGGTGTTGCGCAGCGAGAAGCCCGAGACGCCGCGCCTACCGCACTGGCGCCAGGGCCTGCGCGACTGTCTGGACGAGATTCAGCGGCTCGAGCAATGAGCGTGCATAAGCCTGCCATCCAGATGCAGGACGTGAGGCTGCGCCGCGGCGGCTCTTGGCTGCTCAAGGGGATCGACTGGCGCGTCGAGCTGGGCGAGCAGTGGGCGCTGCTCGGCCCGAACGGCGCCGGTAAAAGCACCCTGCTCACACTCGCCGCCGCGACCACCCATCCGACCTCAGGCACGGTCGAACTGCTGGGCGAGCGGATGGGCAGAACCGATGTGCGTCGCCTGCGGGAGCGGATCGGCGAAGTCGACTCGCTGCTCGATCGTAAGCTCGATAACAGCTACGACGTCTCGACGATCGTCCTCACCGGCGCGACGGGTACTCGGATCCCGCTCTGGGAGCGCTACGACGAGCAGGTGAAGGATCGAGCCGCGATGTTGCTCGACCTGTTCGGTTGCGCCGACCTGGCCACCCATCCGCTCGGGATCTGCTCGCAGGGCGAGCGCCAGCGCGTGCTGCTGGCCCGGGCGCTGATGAGCGAGCCGCGGCTGCTGCTGTTGGATGAGCCGGCCGCCGCGCTCGACCTACCGGCGCGCGAGGCGCTGGTGGCGGCGCTCGAGGCGCTGGCCGTCAGCGACTCCGAGTTGACAACCGTTATGGCCACGCACCACCTCGAGGAGCTGCCGCGCTCGACCACTCATGCGCTGCTGCTGCACGGCGGCGAGCTGGTCGCCTCGGGCCCGGCCGAGCAGACGCTCACCAGCGAGGCACTCTCGCGCTGTTTCGCCATCCCGATCGAGGTCACTCGACGCGACGGGCGCTGGCTGGCGCACGCGCCGGCGGGCTGGCGACGCGGCTAGGTTGACAGAAGAGAAGCGATCGCATATATAGCAAGTATGCGATCACGCTTGACCCTGACGGTCATCGCTCTGGTTAGTGCAGTAACGATCACCGCCCTCTTTATCGCCATCAACGTTCTTCCGATCTGGGCGGCACTTATCGTGGTGCTTGCACTCGTCGCTCTGGCGTTCCTCGTCGGTTCGCGGAGAATCGCGGACACTCGCTACACGTTCCTTGTCGGCGCGGGCGGTGGTGTCGCTGCGGTTGCCATCTACATCTTGTTGGCCATACCAGATACCTCCGGCTTCATTCCACTCGTTTTCGCAGTTGCGTTGGCGATCGGCGTCGGGGTTCTCTCCGGCCGAAGGCAGCTCCGGTCTCGTCGCGACGCTCTCGGAGTGACGGCAGCGGCTGCTGCATCGACGCTCGTCGCAGCCGTCTTCTCGCTGGCGATAGCGGCGGTGGCGTTCGTTGCGTACGCCTTTATCGCCTGTAGCCACTTCGTCAACAGCTGTCCGTTCGACTAGCCCAGGTCTGGCGCGTCGTTACTGGCGACTAGGGCTGTGGTAGATCGAGCGCTTGCCGTAGCGCCGCTTCGACCTGAACCAGCAAAGGGGGAAGCAAAACACCGATCTCTCCGCGGATATCTTCGGCGTCGAGCGTTGCGATTTCGTGGCAGAGGATCCAGCTTTCGTCGGTCATCCCGGCTTCGTCGGCCGCGAGAGGAACGTCGGTCGGTAGCGGCCGTTCTCGCCGCGACGAGGTCACGAGACAGACGATGGGAGATCGCAGGCCGGCGTTGATCGCGTTCCAGGACACGATCAGCACGCGCTTGTCGCCAACACCGGGGAAAGCGGCGAAGTAGAGCCCACCGCGGACGATCTCGCCGATCACGCGTCGCGCCAGCGCTTCGCCGCCCGCGCACGGCCGGCCCGGTGGAGCTCGACTTCATCCTTCGACCTGCTCGTCGCTGCCTTCGCATACAGATCGGCGTAGCGAAGATCGGACGCGACCTTCCTGGCCGCTCCAACAAGAAGCTCAATCGTCTCACGCATGAACGCCGACTGGTTGCCACGGACACCGTGGAATCTCGTGCTGTCACGGGCCAGCGCCAGTGCCAGTTCGGCCGCGATCTTCTCTATGACGTCGGGGCTCGCAGAATCGTCTATCTCGGCCAGAATCGCGCTTGCGTCCTGGATACGAGCTCCGAGATCCGCGGCTGCGCGGAAGGTGTAGGTGCGCTCGGCGATGGTTGGCATAGCCTCTGTATTGTAAAGCGTATTACATACCATCGTCAAACCCGTAATACAGAGTCACGGCCTGGTTCTTCCCTGAGTGCAGCCCTACAGCGGCGTCAGAGCTCGCCTGCGGACAGCACTGCCAGCACCTCTTCGCCGTAGCGCTCGAGCTTCTGCGGCCCGACTCCGCGCACCCGAGCCAACTCTTCCAGCGAGCCGGGGCGGTCGGTGGCGATCTCCACCAGGGCGCGGTTCGAGAAGACGTGGAAGGCCGGCACCCCGTCGGTCTGGGCGCGAGTGCGGCGCCAGGCACGCAGGGGCTCGAAGCCGGCCGGGCGAGGCTCGGCGTCGGGGAGACTCATCGGCCTGGCCTCGGTCAGGCCCAGTTCGGTCAAGAAGCGGCTGGGCTTGCCCTTCTCGGTCCAGCTCAGGAATAGTCGGTCCTTGGCCCGCGTCAGCCCGACGTAGAAGAGGCGGCGTTCTTCGGCCAGCTCTTCGCGCTTGCTCGAGGAGAGCGCGCAGGGAATCTCCTTTTCCTCCAAGCGCGGCAGGAAGACGACCGTGAACTCCAGCCCCTTGGCGCGGTGATAGGTGAGCAGATGGACGCCGCGGCCGGCGGCGCGGGGGTCGAAGCGGTGGCGGATCTCGGCGACGTAGCCGGCTCCGTCCAGTCGGCCGTCGTCCAGCTCCTTGGCCAGGCGAACGAGCCGGCCGAGGTCGGCAAGCCGCGTCATCTCCCTGTCGCCGAGACGCTTCGGCGGCTTCTCGACCCAGCCCTGGGCGTGGGCGATTCGGCGCACGCCGCTCGACAGCTCGCCGGCGTGAAGCGAAGCAGCCCGCCTGAGCAGGTAGCGAGCGGCCTCGCGCTCGAGCAGCGAAGAGCCCTGGAAGGGAATCTCCGCCTCGGCCAGCGCCTCCTCGAAGTCGGCCGCGCGCGCGTTGGAGCGGACGAGAATCGCCATCTCTTCGTATGCCAGCCCCTCAGCGGTCAGCGCGGCGACCTGTTCAACCAGGAACTTCTTCTCCTCGAGCGGGCCCGCGTGAACGTGGCGCTCGGGCTCGATTCCGCCCACCCGCGTGGCCTGGAGAGACTTCAGCGCGCCGCCCAGCTTGGGAATGAGCTTGTTTGCCAGCTCGAGCACCTGCGCCGTCGAGCGGTAGTTCGACTCCAGGGTTACGACGGTCGCCCCCGCGAAGCGCGCGGGCAAGGCGAGCAGATAGGCGGGCGTGGCGCCGGTAAAGCCGTAGATGGCCTGATAGTCGTCGCCGACCGCGCAAAGCTCCTCGCGACCGCCCAGCCAGAGGTCGAGCAGCGTCTGCTGGAGCAGGTTCACGTCCTGGTACTCGTCGACCGTGAAGGCGTGAAAGCGCTCGCGGAAAAGTGCCGCGGCCTGCTCGTCCTCCTCGAACAGGCGGATGGCCAGCTCGAGCAAGTCCTCGAAGTCGATCATGTCGGCTTCTTGCTTTTCGCGCTCGTAGGTGCTGTAGACGCGCAGCATCAGCTCGGGCGGAAGCGGCGGCTCGTGACCGGCGAGCGAGTCGAGATAGCCGTCGGGCGAGACGCGACGGTTCTTGGCCCGCTCGATCTCGCCGGCCAGGTCGGAGGCGTGCCGGAAGCAATAGGGACGGGGCAGGCAGTTGGCGATCCGGCGCACGATCAAGCCCTTGCTGGGCAGGATCTCGCCCAGCCGTCCAGGGGCGAGCCAGCGCAGCTGCCCGAGCGCAGCGGCGTGGAAGGTTCGCGCGGCAACGCCGTTAGCGCCCAGCGTCTCGAGACGTGAGCGCATCTCCTTCGCCGCCTTGTCGGTAAAGGTCACCGCCAGAATCCGCTCGGCCGGGAAGGCGCCGCTTGCCGCCTGCCAAGCGATCCTGCGTGTGATCGTCGTCGTCTTGCCCGAGCCCGCGCCGGCGAGGATGCAGACCGCTCCCCGCGTCGCAAGCACGGCGCGTTGCTGCTCGGGGTTGAGCCCGTCGAGTATCCGCCGCAAGTCCGGCCGCTCTGCGGCCTTGTTGACTTGCGGCGGTATTGAACTGCTCGGGTCGAGATCGCCGGTAACGGCGGGGGTGCGGGTAGAAGATGTCACGCTCCTAACCTAGCTGGCGCGTCGGCAGAGTTCCGGCCCCGCGCTGTGTCGAGACTGTGACGAGGCTTCCATAGCTCGGCGAGCCCAGGCGGCGCGATCACCAACGACGGCAATCCGCGTGCCTCTTCAATACCTCGCTCGAGAATCCGGCCTCTACCCGGGCGTTTGGTAACTCGTCCGTTGTCAATTCCCGAGCAATCCTCTAGATTGCAAAGAACCCTACGAAAGGACCCTCATGCGCCGCTACAAGCTCGCGATGCTTCTCATGACGGCCCTGATGCTCGCCAGCCTTTTCGCCGGCAAGCGCTGGGTGTAAGCAGTTCGGGTGCGGGCGGGCTCCTGGTGAGGCCGCCCGCTCAACTGCTCTCGCGTCGCCTGGGTGACCTGAGAAAGATGAGCCGAAGGGGCTCACAGTTGGCGAACTGCCGCGAGCGTCAGCTAACAGGCTGCTCGGAAACCGCGTCGACCGCGCCCGCGGCGGGCGCCCTCTTACCCGTCTCGACGCCCTGCAACCGCTGCGCGTTCCGCGCGACCTTTGCCAGTCGCTTGGCAACACCCGCGGCGTCGCCCGCCTCGACCAGCTTGGAGAGCGCGGTCAGCTCGTTGTCGAGCCACCTGGCGTCGATCGCGGGGCGGGTCAGCTTGCGGATCTTGGGGTGCCTGGTGCCGGAGACCGTTTCGTTCGTGCCCCAGAGCTCCTCGTGCAGCTTCTCGCCAGGGCGGACGCCCGAGAAGACGATCGCGATGTCGCGGTCGGGCTCCTTGCCCGAGAGGCGGATCATGTTCTGGGCCAGCTCGAGGATCTTCACCGGCTTACCCATGTCGAGCACGAACACCTGGCCGCTCGCGCCCATGCCGCCGGCCTGCACCACCAGCGAGACGGCCTCGGGAATGGTCATGAAGTAGCGCGTCATCTCGGGATCGGTGACCGTCACCGGGCCGCCTTTCTCGATCTGGCGCCTGAAGATCGGGATCACGCTGCCCGAGGAGCCGAGCACGTTACCGAAGCGCACCGCGATGAACTTCGTCCCGTTCTCCTTCTGCGCTCCGAGCGCCTCGACGATCCACTCGCAGATCGCCTTGGACTGTCCCATCACCGTCTGCGGCTCGACCGCCTTGTCGGTGGAGATGAGCACGAAGCGCTCGACGCCCGTGTCGCGCGCGACCTGGGCCAGCGAGCGGGTGGCGAGCGGGTTGTTGCGCACCGACGCGAGCGGGTTCATCTGCATCAGCGGCACGTGCTTGAAGGCTGCCGCGTGAAACACGACCTGCGGCTTGTATTGCTCGAAGAGCGGGCGCATCTTCTCACTGTTGCCGGCGTCGCCGAGCACCGCCACGCAGTCCTCGAAGCCGCGATCCTGGCGCAGCTCGCGGTCGATCTCAAACAGCGGGTTTTCGCCGCGCTCCACCAGCAGCAGCTTCTTCGGACCGACGCGGGCGATCTGGCGACAAAGCTCCGAGCCGATCGAGCCGCCCGCGCCGGTGACGACCACGGTCTGCCCGGCCAGGTAGCCGGCGACCTCTTCGAAGTCCACCTCCACCTGCTCGCGCCCCAGCACGTCCTCCACCTGCACGGGGCGAATCTGGGTCGTCAGCTCGCCCGAGAAGAGCTCGTAGAGCCCCGGGATCGTGTTCACGGGCACCTTCGCCTCGCGGCACATGTCCACGATCCGTTGCCTCGTCGGGCCCGAAGCCGAGGGCATGGCGATCAGCACCTCGTCGGGCCGGTTCTCGCGCAGCAGGCGCGGCAGGTCGGCGATCTTGCCCAGCACCTTCACGCCGTGCAGGCGAATCCCCTGCTTGCGCGGATCGTCGTCGACAATTCCGATCGGCGTGTAGCCGAGGTGGCGGTACTTGTGCAGCTCCCTCAGAGTCACGCTGGCCGCGTCGCCGGCGCCGGCGAGGATGACCTCCTTGCCGCGCGCGATCCGCTCGCCCGCCTGTGGCCGCTCGATCAGCGTCCGGGCCAGTGTTCGCGAGCCGGTG
>DATCCQ010000172.1:0-3790 GCA_036511185.1 Gaiellaceae bacterium | reverse complement strand
AATCGCTCGCTCGCGACTGGCGTGGCTGGAAAGGCGAACGGATCTGGTCATCGCTTGAGGGCGAGTTCCACATTACGGCACTCCACAACGGACTGGGCACAGTCGAGCTCATCGTTAGCGTTGGGCACCGCGAACCGACGTCCGCTGGAGTCTGGGACGCCACGGTGACGCTGTTTTTCGATGCCGGCGGTCTGGATGCTCTCGCTCGTCAGGCACCGTCAGCTTGGGACTGAGCCTACTCTCCACCCAGCTCGCTTCGGAGCAACCCAAGCGCCCGCTCCAGCCGCGCCCGGTTAACGGAATCGTTGAGCCAGCCCGAGGCGCCCGAAGGATGCGGCAGCGGGATCGCCACGGCGCCGTCCAGCTCGATCCGCTTGCCCACACAGGCCAGCGAGTCGAAACTGAGCAGCCGCTTGATCGCCACGCCGCCGACGGGCACGAGCAGCTTCGGCTCAAGCAGGCGCAGCTCCCACTCCTGCCAGAAGGCGCAGAGACGGCGCTCCTCTGGCGTTGTGGTGCGATCGCCGCGCCCCGAAGCCGGCTTGCCGGGGTAGCAGCGGGTGACGGCGGCGAGATAGAAGGTCTCGTAGAAACGCTCCTCATCCATCTCCAACCAGCGGCGCAGCGCCTTGCCGGCGCGCCCGCGCCAGGGGCGCCGCTCCTCACCCTCGGCAATTCCCGGCGCCAGGCCGAAGAGATACGCCTTCTGTCCCGTATGTCCCTCGAGTACCGGTAGCGACTCGATCGGATGGCCGGTCTCGGCGCAGGCGCGGCAGGCGCGGTTGTCGCGCTGCAGCGAGGCAAGCGAGCGATACGGGGAGCGCCTCATGGCGAGCGGACGACCACGAACCAGTCGCCCGAGAAGAGCACCTCGCCGCCGCCCAGCTCCGCGGCCAGCTCCTCGGCGCCGAAGTAGCGCTTGTAGACCTGCCAGCTCGAGCCGTCCTCGAGAATCCGCTCCTGCACCTCCTCGCGCTCCCGGTCGGGGCGGAGCGCCGCGTCGCAGACGACGAGCTCGGGCGCCACCCGGGCCGCCTCGGCCAGGAAAAGTAATCGCTCGTCTTGATCCAAATGACCGTAGAAGTGGGCCGTGAAGACGCGCTCGAAGGCGCCGTCCGCGAACGGCAGCGCGAAGGCGTCACCCTGGGTAAACGCGGCTGTCGGCACCCGCTTGCGGGCAATCTCGAGCATCTGCTCGCCCTGATCGAGTCCCATGATCTCTCCAGGAAGGTGCCTGGTCAGGAAGCCCGTTCCGCAGGCGACGTCCAGCGTGTGCGCCCAGGGCAGCGCGGCCAGCGCCCGTTCGAGTGCGCGCAGCTCACGCTTCCAGCCCGGGCGCTCGCGCTCGGCGTAAAGCCCCCGACCGAGGTACCAGTCGTCGTACTCGGACGCTCGCGCTTCGTAGTACTCGCGCATGCCGCCTAGAGTAGTACTCGTGGCCTTTCCGCTCGAAGCCGTGCCGAACTTTTCCGAGGGCCGCGACCAGGCGGTCGTGGATGCCATCGCCGAGGCGCTCGGTGCCCGCGCCGCGCTGCTCGATGTCCACGGCGACGCCGATCACAACCGCTCGGTCTTTACGCTAGCCGGCGGCGAGAGGGAGCTGGTCGACGCGCTTCTGGCAGGAGTGGCGGCCGCGAGCGAACGAATTGACCTGCGCCGGCACGAGGGCGTCCATCCCTGCGCCGGCGTCGCCGACGTGCTGCCGATCGTGGCCGTTAGGCCCGAGGACGCTGAGCGGGCTAGAGCATGCGCGCTGGAGCTTGCCCGGCGAATCGGCGCCGAGCTCGAGCTACCGGTCTTCGTCTACGGCGAGCTGGCCCGGGGTCGCAGGCTGCCCGAGCTTCGCCGCGGTGGCCCGGCGGAGCTGGCGCGAAGGATGGAAAGCGGCGAGCTCAAGCCCGACTTCGGGCCGGCGACTCTCGACTTACGCAGCGGCGCGGTGCTCGTCGGCGCCCGCTCTCCGCTGATCGCCTTCAACGTCAATCTTCGCGGCGGCCTCGAAGTGGCTCGCGAGATTGCGGGCGTGGTGCGCGAAGACGGCGGCGGTTTCGCGGGCCTGCGTGCGCTCGGGCTCCAGCTGAGCGAAGCCGGACTGGTTCAGGTGAGCATGAACATCGAGGACTGGCAGAAAAGCGGCCTGGCGGAGATCGTTAGGCGGATCGAGCTGGAGGCCAAGCGGCACGGGGTGGAGATCGCCGGCACAGAGCTGGTCGGCCTCATCCCGTTAGGCGCCGCCGCCGAGGCCGAGCAGGCCGGGCTCTCGTTCGCTCCCGCGCAGATCCTCGAGCTGAGGCTGGGAAGCGAGCTCGGTGAGGACTTCGAGCAGTAATTCCGGCGGGAATTAAGCGGCACAGAATCGGCACACGGGTAAGCACTTTTCGCCTCCTGCGGCCGCTACCGTTCTCTGACCCCGCGGGCGGGTGGCTCGGTGGAGGGCGGAGAAAGATGGTGCCCGGTAGTCGAGACGTGCTCACAGCCGCCTCCGCTGGCGCTACGCTTCTCGGCGATGCCTTCCAAGAAACAACGGCGCCGGCGTGAGAAAGAGCTCCGGCATGAGTACGAATACGTCTACATCGATGAGGAGGGCAAGGAGATCAAGGTCGAGCAGCCCCCGTCCTCGCGCAAGGAGAAAGCGAGCCGACCAGCGGTTTCCGCCAACGGGCGCCGCCCTGCACAGGTACGGCCGGTGCAGCCGCCCAACTGGCCCTACCTGCGTCGGCAGGGAATCATTTTCTTCTTCATCATCTTCGTCGCCTTCTCGGTACTAAACAGGAAGACGCCGATCTACTGGACAGCCGCGATGTCGGTTGTCTACACGGCGATCATGCTGCCGCTGATGTGGATGACGCAGCGGATGATCTACCGCTCCTATCTGAAGCGAACAGGGCAGCTTCCGCCTCCGCGCCAGCGCGGTTCGAAATAAGAAGCCACCCCCGGCGCCCGCGACAGTCAGAATGCTGTTGTGAGTCTCGTCGTTGACCGCTTCGAGCTGGGCCCGCTGCAGACGAACTGCTACGTCGTCAGGCGCGAGCGTGGCGCTTCAGAGGCGCTCGTTGTCGATCCCGGCGGCGATACCAGCCAACTCCGCCTGGAGCTGGCGCGAATGGGCGCCAAGCCGGTTGCCATTCTGCTCACCCACGGGCATTGGGATCATGTTCTCGGCGTCGCCGAGCTGGCCGAGGCAAGCGGCGCCCCGGTCTACCTGGGCGAGGCCGAACTGCCCGAGCTGGAGTCCGGGATGTCCGAGCTGATGGGCTTCCAGCCGCTCGATCCCTTCACTCCCGACCACCTGCTGTCAGGAGGCGAGACGCTCGAGCTGGCCGGGCTGGAGATCGAGGTCCTGTCGACGCCGGGGCACCGGCCCGGGCACCTGACCTTCGCCACCGACGGCTGCCTCTTCTCGGGCGACGTCCTCTTTCGCGGTTCGGTCGGGCGCGACGATCTTCCCGGCGGTGACTGGCCGACGCTGATGGCCACACTCGAGCTGCTCGCCGCGCGCTTCCCGCCCGAGACGGTCATCTATTCGGGCCACGGTCCGGAGACGACGCTCGGCGCCGAGCTTCGCTCGAACCCGTTTCTGGCAGAGTTGCGAAACAGATGAGCTTCGAGGCGCCCAAGGGAACACACGACGTTCTGCCGCGCGAGTGGCCGAGCTGGCAGCGCGTACTGGACGAGGCCGAGCGGCTCTTGAGTGCCTACGGCTACCGGCGCATGGCCACCCCGACCTTCGAGGAGACGGAGCTCTTCGCGCGCAGCTCGGGTGAGGCCTCCGACGTCGTCGCCAAGGAGA
>DATCCQ010000171.1:0-17792 GCA_036511185.1 Gaiellaceae bacterium | reverse complement strand
GAGTACGGGTCAAGGTGGTCAAGAACAAGGTCGCGCCGCCGTTCAAGCAGGCCGAGTTCGACATCATTTACGGACTGGGCATCCCCTGGGATGCGACCGTGCTCGACGCGGCTGTGGAGCGGAAGATCGTGCAGAAGTCGGGCTCCTACTTCTCCTTCGGCGACGAGCGCCTCGGCCAGGGCCGCATCAACGCGGCCGCCTTCCTGACCGAGCACCCCGAAGTCACCCAGCAGATCCTGAGCGCCATTCAGGAGCTGGTCGGCGAGGATCAGATCGTCTCCGCCCGGCTCGGAGAAGCGCCGAAGAAGGTCCTGAACGAGGTTCCGAACGATTCGGTCTCCGAGGAAGAGGCAGAGGAAGCCGTTAGCGCGGCCTAGGACGGAATCGAGAAAATGCCCGAGATTACTGGGCTGAAGGAAGTCTCGGCGAGCGCCGTGCTCGTCGAGCTGGACGGTGCGCCGTGGCGCAAGATTCCGCTGACCGCCGCCGCCCGCGCGGGCCTGAGCGTAGGCAAGCGGCTGCAGCGTGAGGACTTACGCCTGCTCGGACGCGAGCTGCGCCGCGCCGAGGCTCTGACCAAGGCGACGCACATGCTCGCCCGGCGTCCGCTTCCGCGCGCACTGCTCGAAGAACGGTTGGAGCAGAAGGGTGTCGCACCGGTCGCCCGCGAGGAGGCAGTCGAGGCGCTAGAGCAGGCTCAGTACCTCGACGACCGCTCCTACGCGCTCGAGCGGGCTCGCTCACTCGCGGAGCGCAGCTATGGGGATCGGGCGATTCGCTACATCCTCGAGCAGGAGAAGATCAGCTCGGAGTTGGTCGAAGACGCCGTCACTGCGCTCGAGCCTGAACGAGAACGGGCCCGGGCGATCGCAGGCTCCTTTCCCGATCGGAAGAAGTTGATTGGACGCCTCGCCCGGCGCGGCTTCGCCGCCGAGACGCTCGAAGACATCAGCGAGCGCGAAGGCTACAGCTAGAAGCACGACCCGTCGTAGCTACGCTTGACGGGTGCTTCGCTACAACGTCACAACCTTCGGTTGCCAGATGAACGCTCACGACTCCGAGCACATCAAAGGCATGCTCGAGGAGCTGGGTCTGAGCGAGGCGCCCGCTCTCGACGACGCCGACGTGATGGTCTTCAACACCTGCACGATCCGAGAGAAAGCCGAGTCGCGCCTGGCTGCGCATCTCGGGGCGGCGAAGGCGCTCAAGGACGCCAATCCAGGGCGCCTGCTCGCGGTCGGCGGCTGCTTCGCCGAGGTGCAACGCGAGCGCCTATTCAAACAATTTCCGCAGGTCGACTTCGCCTTCGGGCCCGGTTCGATCGCGGCGCTCGGGGAGTGGCTGGCCGCTGAACGTAACGGAGGTGCCCGAGGTAGCTTCGGCACCGGCGAGGAGCGCCGCTTCGCCGCCGAACTGCCCGCCCGGCGCGAGCGAGCCTTTCAAGCCTGGGTGCAGATCTCGATGGGCTGCAACTCGGTCTGTTCGTACTGCATCGTCCCGACCGTGCGCGGCAAGCAGATGAGCCGAGCGCCGAAGGAGATTCTGGCCGAGGTCGAGCGCCTGGCGAAAGAGGGCGTGCGCGAGATCACGCTACTCGGGCAGAACGTCAACTCCTACGGACGTGATCTCGCGGTGGACGAGCGCCTCGATTTCGCCGAGCTCCTGCGCGCCTGCGACAGCACCGAGGGGATAGAGCGCATCCGTTTCACGAGCCCGCATCCAAAGGACTTCCGCAGCGACGTGATCGCTGCCATGGCCGAGTGCGAGTCGATCTGCGAGCACGCGCACCTACCGGCCCAATCCGGCTCCAGTCGCATCCTCAAGGCGATGCGCCGAACCTACGATCGCGAGCGCTTCCTTGCGCTGGTCGCCGAGATGCGCGCAGCAATTTCCGACCTCGCGATCAGCACCGATCTGATCGTCGGCTTCCCCGGTGAGACGGACGAGGATTTCGAGCAGACGCTGAGCCTGGTCGAAGAGGCTGGGTTCGACGGCGCCTTCACCTTCGTCTACTCACCTCGCTATGAGACGGAGGCGGCCTCGCTGCCAGATCAAGTGCCCGAAGAGGTCAAACGGGAGCGGATCGAGCGGCTGATCGAACTGGTTCAGAAGACCGCGAGCGATAGGAACGCGCGGCGTATCGGCGGGGTCGAGCAGGTGCTCGTGGAGGGGCCGAGTAGAACCGACGAGGCGCTACTACGCGGAAGAACGCGCCGGAACACGACCGTGAACTTCACGGGCGCGGCCTGGGCGGGCGAGCTCGTGCAGGTGCGAGTGGAAGACGCGACCTCTACTACTTTACGCGGCACACAGCTCGCGCCCTCAGCGGCGTGACACTCTCGCCACGTTCCCGCGACATTCCGGCGCATATTCGTGGTTTTCTCGGGCGAGTTTCCTCGATAGGCTGAAACCGGCTAGGGGAGGGACTATCCCGACACACGCGCGAGAAAAGCGAAACCCAAATATGAGCGCTCGCCAGCGCACGGCGATCGACGAGCTCGTCCACTTACACGGAAACGATCCGAGCAAGCTGGCGCTCGTCATCTGCGGCTCGCTCGCCACCGGCAAGGCGCGCGAGACCTCAGACGTCGATCTCTATCTGGTCGTGACAGACGAGGAGTTCGAGCGAACCCGGGCAGGCGAGGGCTGCTTTTACGGAAGCTGGGACCCGAACAAGTTTTCGGGCATCGAGATCGACGGCAAGATCGTCGGCAAGAAGTTTCTGCAAGAGGCGGCGGTACGAGGTAGCGAGCCGCCGCGGGCCTCGTTTGAGAGCGCCTACACGGAGTTCTCGCACGATGCGGAGATCGACGCTCTGATCGAGCTAATAGCCGCCTATCCAGAGCACGAGCGCGAGCAGAAGATCAAGGCCTTCTGCGCCTACGTGAAGCACTACCGCTACGTCGGCGAGCAGGCCTTCGAGCTCGACGAGGACTATTTCGCGCGCCACTGCCTGATCGAGCTGGTCTTCTTCGCAGCCCGCCTTGCGCTAGCCCATAACAGGGTTCTTTTCCCCTGCCACAAGTCGCTCTTCGCGGCCCTCGAGAGGTGCGATGAGCTTCCAGCCGAGTTCGTCGACTCGTCGCGCCGACTGCTCGAGAGCTCAAGCCTGCCGGCGCTCGTCGACTATTACGAGAGGGTGTCCTGCTACTTCGGCCGCTACGACTATCCAAATCAGGAGAGAATCGGCTTCATCCTCGAGAACGAGTGGAGCTGGTTTTCGGGTCTACCATCGGTGGGAGACTGGTGAGAGAACAACAGAAAGCGCCGAACACAGTGGATCGAGAGCGCCCGCAGCGGGCCGAAACACCCGTGATCGCCGTCTTTGGCCCGACGGCGAGCGGCAAGAGCGCCGTCGCTGAGGCAATCGCCGCTCGAATCCCGGCCGAGCTGGTCTCGGCCGACGCGATGCAGGTCTACCGCGACCTGCCGGTCTTGACCAATCAGTCGCCGGCGCGCCTGGTCGGAATCTGGCCGCTCGATCACGAGGCCTCGGTCGGCGAGTACACGCAACTCGCTCACGAAGCGATCGACGAGATCCTGGCTTCCGGACGGACGCCGATCGTCGTCGGAGGCACGGGTCTCTATCTGCGAGCGGCACTGGCCGAGATCGAGCTACCGCCGGCACCTGAAGCCGGTACCCGCGAGCGCTGGCAGGACACCTACGACGAGCTAGGGCCCGAAGGGGCGCACGCACTCCTAACCGAACGAGATCCCGTCGCGGCCGAGCGAGTGCACGCCAACGACAGGCGCCGCGTTGTGCGGGCGCTCGAGCTGAACGAGGCCGGGCACTCGCTGGTACGGAGAGACAGCCGGCTCTGGTCGGGCCCGCTGCGCCACCCGACGCTCGTTTTCGGGCTGGAGCTCGAGCGCGGGATCATCGATACCAGGATCGCGCGTAGAACGCGCGAGATGTTCGAGCGAGCCGTCGCCGAAGAGGTGCGCCACGCGCTCGAACAACCACTCTCCCGTACCGCGGGTCGAGTAATTGGCTTGCAGGAGGTATCCGAGCTCGACTCGGAGCAGGCGATCGAGGCGATCGCTCTCCGAACCCGCCGCTACGCCGCCTACCAACGCAAGTGGATGCGCCGCATCCCCGCACTGATTAGAGTCAACGCCAACCGCTCAGTGGAGGAAATCGCTGATGAGATTGTCGAAATGGCACGGACTGGGAAATGACTACCTACTCCTGGAGCAGTCCGAGCCGCGCTTCGAGCTCACGCCCGTGCGGGTAACCAGGCTCTGCGACTATCACTTCGGAGTGGGCTCGGACGGCATCGTCGAGATCGTTTCGACTAGTGCCGACGAGGCCGAGGCCAAAATCTGGAATCCCGATGGCACGCTGGCGGAACTATCGGGCAACGGCGTTCGTATCGCCGCGCGCTGGCTCGCGCGCCGCAACACGCGCGCCGACGTGCGGATTCGGGTAGGCGAGCGGGCGGTCGAGGCGCACATGCTCGGCGGGCTGGAGGTCGAGATAGAGATGGGCGAGGTCACAGTCGGTGAGCCCGAAACGCTCGACCTCGGCGGCGAAGAGGTCGAGTTCATCCCGGTCTCGGTCGGCAATCCGCACGCCGTTATCGCACGCGACCCCGAGCGCTCGGAGCTACTTCGAATCGGCCCTCTCGTCGAGCGGCACGCGCGGTTTCCCCGGCGCACGAACGTCCAACTCGTCTACGTGGACAATCGCCACGAGATCACAGTCGCCGTCTGGGAGCGCGGCGCAGGCGAGACGCTGTCTTCGGGAACAAGCTCGGTCGCGGCCGCCTCTGCTTCGATCGCGCAGGGTTGGTGTGAGAGCCCGGTCACCGTGCACCTCGTCGGTGGCGATCTGATCGTCTCGCTCTCGCCGGAGAAAATGGCGACTCTGGTCGGCGACGCGCAGGAGATCTGCTCCGTCGAGCTCTCGCCCGAACTGATGATCTAGCTTTTTGCTAATAATTCTCCTGCATACTTGAGTATTGGCGGGTGGAGGAGACGAACTGGAGGAGACGAACTTGAGAATCGCTACAGCCCTGGCAGTGGCTTTGCTCGGCAGCATTCCGCTGTTCGGATCGGGCGTTGGTCAGGCCGCTACTTCGGCCAGCCAGATCGGCCCGAAGTGCTTCAACTACAAGGCGACTCGTGTCTCCAGCACCATCTGCGATTACGGCTTTGAGCTGCCATTTTCGCTCACGGGATACTCGAGAGGAGGATCTAGCTCGCTCTCCTACACCGTGCAGTGTGGAAACGGCACGTCCTGGCCGATGAGCCCGGCGGCTATCGACCGTAGGGTCTGGTACAAGCGCTCGCTCACAGTCAGGGGCCACTTCACGATTTTCGGCGCAAAGGACACCCTTCCGGCGGCCAGTCACTGCCAAGCCTCAAGAGGGAAGGTCGCCCTCTTGACCGTCAAGCTCAGGATGGGCGAGGGAGTCACCAAGACGAGCCTCGCAGTCAGGCTTGACAGCAGCCTGCCCTGGGAGGGCTAGCCGAACGGATTTCCGGCGTTCCGGCCCGAAATCAGTTCTTGTTCTGATGCAGGGCTGTGTTTAGGGCGACTGTGTTACCACGTTCCTTTACCTCAATCGCACCCGTCTGGCTGTTTCGCCAGAAGAGCAGCCCGGAGCGTCCACTTAGATCGCGCGCCTTCACAACGCTGCCGTCGGGCATGGTGACCCGCGCGCCGGCGGTTACATAGAGGCCGGCTTCGATCGTGCAGCCGTCGCCGAGCGAGATACCGCAACCGGAGTTGGCGCCAAGCAGGCAGTGTGAGCCGATGCGGATGACCTGACCGCCTCCGCCCGAGAGCGTACCCATGATCGAAGCGCCGCCGCCGACATCCGACTCGGGCTCGACCACCACGCCGGCCGAGATCCGTCCCTCCACCATCGAGGGCCCGAGCGTGCCGGCGTTGAAATTAATGAAGCCGGCGGCCATCACCGTCGTCCCGGGCGCCAAATGGGCGCCGAGGCGAACGTTGTCGGCGTTGGCGATGCGAATGCCCGAGGGCACCACGTAATCGGTCATACGCGGGAACTTGTCGACCGAGCGCACCTTGAGCTCGATTCCCTGCCCGATCAACTCCGCCCTCGTGCGCTCGAACTCGTCGCTGTCGAAGGGGCCGCGATTGCTCCATACGACGTTCGGCAGGACGCCGAATATGTTCTCCAGGTTGCAGCCGTGAGGCTGGATCTTGCGCTGCGAGAGAAGGTGCAGGCGCAGATAGATATCGGCGACATCCGCCGGTTGGTCGGCCAGATCGCCAATGAAGCCGACAACCGCGCGACGAGTGCGCTGGGAGTGGAAGGCGTGCTCGTCCTTGGGAAGAGCGGCGAGGGCCATCCGTAGCGCTTCGATGTTGAGGTCAGGCTCTCCGTCGGCCTCGCCGGCAGCGAGCAGCCTGATCGCTTCGTTCAGTTGCTCGGGCTCGAGCTCGAAGCTTCCGCCGCCGGCTATGCGCCCCGCGATCCTGGAGAGAACGGCCGCCGCGGGATAGCCGTCGCCCAGGTTCGTGAACGGGTAGTAGGTATCGAGCACGCGCCCGAAGCGGCTGACGGTCGCCAAACCAACGGCAAACGCCGCCGGGCGCTCGTAACCTTTCTTGCCCTCGATCTCAGCAACGAGAGAGTCGAAATCCTTCTTGCTCATCGGCACCAATGGTGTCACAAGAGGCGCTCGAGCAGCGCCGCTGCTTGTTCGCACTCCTCCAGCGTCGGTACGAGCGCCATGCGGACGTACCCTTCGCCGTGCTCTCCGAGGTAAGAGCCGGGCGCAACAACGATTCCGCTACTCAACAGGCGCTTCGCGAATCCTTCCGATGTCTCGCCCTTCGGCACCGCGATCCAGAGGAAGAAGGTCGCCTGGCTCCCGGCTACGCGCAGTCCCACCCGCTCGAGCGCCGCGGCCATTACCTCTCGCTTGGCGCGATAGCGCTCGCGCGTTCGCTCGACATGCGTCTCGTCGCGCCAGGCTTTGATCGAGGCCAGCTGGATGAACTCCTGGGGGGTCGTGCCGAGAGTGGGGCGGAGGAGACGGAGAGCATCGATCACTTCGCGGCTGGCGGCGACGAAACCAGAGCGGTAGCCGGGCATCGAGGAGCGCTTGCTGAGAGTGTTGAAGACGACGACGTTGCGCCGATCGGGCCCCTCTAGCGCCGAAGGCGGCTTCTCGTCGAAATAGATCTCGCTGTAAGCCTCATCCGAGCAGAGTAGGAAGTCGTGCTCGAGCGCCAACTCGGCCAGCCGCTCGTAGAAGGAAAGCGGCGCAACCGCCCCGGTCGGATTATTGGGGTAGTTGACCCAGAGGAGAGCGACCCGTTTCCAGGTATCCGCCGTCACTGCATCGATATCGGGAAGGAAGCCGTTTGCTTCAAGCAACGGCAGCCGCATGACCTCGCCCCCGGCGAAGCGAGCGCCGCGCTCGGGAACTGGGTAGGCGGGATCGGCGACCAGCACCAGGTTTTTCGGCGGACGCAGATCGGCGACCTGGGCGAAGGTGAAGATCGCCTCTTTACTGCCATAGGTCGGGATTACCTCGTGCTCGGAGTCGATCGGAACGCCGAAGCGCTTTTCACACCACTCGGCGACCGCGCGCCTGAGCTCGAGGATCCCGATCGCGCGCGGATATTTGCAGCGCTCGGGCAGGCTAGCGGCGACCGCTTGACGGATGAAAATCTCGGTTTCCTCGTTCGGATCGCCCATGCCGAAATCGATCACCTGCAGACCGCGAGCCGAAGCCTCGCGCCTGGCCTCGTCGAGGCGAACGAAGGGATAGGTACCGCATTCCTCGAGTATGGGAGTGAAACGCATCAGGTCTCCTTGGAGAGAAACTTGCGAAGGACTGCAAAAGAGCGTTCGAGTTGCCATACTTGGGCGCGCTCGTCGGCTCGATGGGCGAAATTGGGCGTTCCGGGCCCGAAGTTGACGGCATCAAGTCCGAGGGCTGCGAACTCGGCCACCGGCGTCCAGGCCTGCTTTGGAGCGATCGACAGATCGCCGACTCGGCGCAAGCGCTCCAGCAGCGCCGAGGAGGGGGGAACATGGGCAGGAGGCGCATTGCTGGTCAGCTCGAGCTCTCCGGCCTCGGCGAGTAGCTCGCGCAGGCGCTCTTCGGCCTGGGCCGGTGTGCGAACTGGCGAATAGCGATAGTTGACGCGGGCGATGCAGCGGTCGGGAATCACGTTCGCCGCTGTCCCCGCTTCGATGCCCGTCACGCTGATCGCCTCGGTGAAAGGTAGGCCGCCCTGCTCCAGCTCCAGCGGCTCGACCTCCAGTAACGGTTTCAGCCCTTCGATCGCCACACTTATCGCGTTCGTTCCCAACCAGGGCCGAGCCGAGTGAGCGCTCTCGCCTCGGAAGACGACGTTCGCGTAGAGGTTCCCGAGGCAGCCGGCCTGGATCTCGTTATCGGTCGGTTCCATCACGATCACCAGTTCTGCCTCTTCCAGTTCCGGCAGAGCCTCAAACAATCCCGGTAGGGAGCTCTGTTCCAGTGGAAGCTCCTCGCGCGGGAAGAAGAGGAAGCCCGGATCGACCACCAGCACCGGCGCCTCCTCGGCGATCCAGCGGGCCAGCTCGATCATCACCGCCAGGCCAGACTTCATGTCGCTCGAGCCGCAGCCGATCACTGCATCTCCGTCAATACGACCGGGGAGGTTCTCCTGCACCGGCACGGTGTCGAGGTGCCCCGCGAAAACGACCAGCGGACGCCCACTCCGCGGCGGACGTGCGTAGACAGACTCCCCATCGTCGTGTACGAGCTCGAGCCCGCCGGATAGGAGCGAGCTTACGTGCCGCGCTAGAGCCTGTTCAGCCCCGCTGGGTGAAGGTACGTTTACCAGCTCGAGCGTACGCTCAGCCAGGCGCTGGGCCAGATTCGAGCCGTTGACCTCCATCTCCGAAAGCAGCCTAGCGGCCGGCTCGGTTGACGGCGGAGCGAGAGGGCATACTACGTGCCGTGACCGCCCATCAGCCCGATCCCGTCCCGGGCGCGGAGCCAGAGCTTGGTTTCGCTTTGGCAGTCTTCGCACACGGCGTCGACGTAGTTAGCGAAATGGCCGAATTGAGCGAGCTGGCGCGCACCGCCGGTGTCACGATCAGCTCGGAGCTCGTACAGCACCGTCCCCATCCCGACCCGCGCTCCTTCGTCGGTAAGGGCAAGCTGACGCAGCTTAAAAACGACTTTCCCGCCTCTGGCGCCGAGGTGCTGATCGTCGATGACGAGATCTCGCCCGTTCAGCAGCGCACGCTCGAGAACGCGCTCGACGTGCGGGTGGTCGATCGCACCCAGCTGATCCTCGACATCTTCGCCCAGCACGCGGTCAGCGCCGAGGGCAAGCTGCAGGTCGAGCTAGCCCAGCTGGAGTACAACCTGCCGCGGATGCGCGGCATGTGGAAGCACTTGGAAAGGCTCGGCGGCGGCGTCGGTACGCGCGGCCCCGGTGAGACCCAGCTGGAGAGCGATCGCCGTGAAGCGCGCCGTCGCGTCTCGCTGCTCAAAGGGCGCCTAAAAGAGCTCTCCAAACGGCGCGAGACGGGGCGCAAGGAGCGCCGCCGCAGCGACAAGCCGACGACCGCCCTGGCCGGGTACACAAACGCCGGCAAATCCACGCTCCTTAACGCGCTCGCCGGCGCCGGCGTCTCGGTTGAAGACCGGCTCTTCGAGACGCTCGACCCAACCACGCGCTCCTTCGAGCAGGAGGGGAGGCAGTACCTGGTGACCGACACCGTCGGCTTCATCCGCCGCCTGCCGCACCAACTCGTCGAGGGCTTCGCCGCCACGCTCGAGGAAACGCTCGTCTCAGACCTCGTCCTGCACGTCGCCGACGCTTCGCTGCCGCCGCAGGAGATGGCCGATCAAATAGATGCCGTGGCCTCGGTACTGAATGAGATCGGTGCCGACGAGCTGCCCGTGGAACTCGTCCTGAACAAGATCGACAAGGTTGACGCCGTCTCGCGCAAGCGCCTCGCCAACCGCTATCCCGATGCCCTGCAGATCTCGGCACTAAGCGGCGACGAGCTGAACGAACTGCGGGCCCGCCTGGCCTCGCGCTTCGCCGACCGCTTCGAGCCGGTGCAGCTGCTCATACCCCACGATCAGGCTGGCGCGCTCTCTGAGCTCTACGAACTGGGCGCACCGATCGAGGAGCGGCGCGACGAGGCCGAGGGCGTCTATCTGATCGCGCGCCTCTCGCCGAGCTCGCTCGGCCGACTTTCGCGCTACGTGATCGCCAACGAGAAGCGCTCGAGGCAAGTGCGCTGATGGAACTCCAGATCTGCCGCCTACGGCCCGAGGCCGTGATTCCCGAGCGCGCCTACCGCGGCGACGCCGGTCTCGATCTGGCCGCCTGCGAGCGAATCGAGCTGGCACCGGGCGGGCGGGCCACCGTCGGAACCGGGCTGGCGGTGGCAATCCCCGCTGGCTACGCCGGTTTCGTCCAGCCGCGCTCGGGCTTGGCCGCGCGCCACGGCATCGCCCTGGTTAACTCGCCGGGGCTGATCGACTCCGGTTACCGCGGCGAACTGCGTGTCGTCGTCCTGAATACCGATAGCGAAGCGGCCTTTACGATCGAACCGGGAATGAGAATCGCGCAGCTTGTGATCATGAAGATTCCGGAAGTCGACCTGATCGAGGTCGAAGAGCTACCTGAGAGTGACCGCGGCGTGCGCGGCTTCGGTTCCTCGCTGGTGTAGAGAGATGAGAGAGCCCCGCATCCGCGTCTCGGCCTTACTCCGCTGGCGCGGACGCATTCTGCTCTGCCGCCAGGAAAAGCCGGGTAAGGAGTACTGGCTGCTGCCCGGCGGTGGCGTGGACAGCGGCGAGACGCTGGTGGAGGCGCTGCAGCGCGAGCTGGCCGAGGAGCTCGGCATCGAGTACGACTTCCCGATCGAGGGCCCAATCGCGCTGGCCGACTCGATCGCGCCCGGCCGCCGCCCAGTCGCCAAGCACGTCGTTCACATCATCTTCGCCAGCGACCTGAGCGAGCACTCGATGGCGGAGGTCTCCTCGATCGACGACGCGGTACTCGGCCACCGCCTCTTCTCGCTCGACGAGCTGTCCGACGTGGTCATCCACCCGCCGATCCAGCACTTCCTGCGCAACTGGCAGCCGGGCGACCCGACCGTTTATCTGGGATCGCTTTGGATTCCCTGACTCAGTTCAACACCGCACTGCCAGGTCGCTCTCGCTCAGCCCACCGCATCGACCGTACCGGCCGCGCGGGATAGGCTCTAAACAAAGCGAAGCCCATTCAGGTCAACGTAGTGATGAGATGAGATCGCAACGCGCGTCACTCGACAAGATCGAGCACGTGTATCGGAAGAATGGAAGTGGCTTTCTGCGCTTGGCGCTCGCCGCAACCGGAGACGTCGAGCGCGCCCGCGACGCCCTGCAGGAAGGTTTCGCGCGGGCGATCCGTTCGCGAGAGACATTTCGCGGAACCGGACCCATCGAAGCGTGGGTGGCTCGGTGTGTGCTGAACGCGGCGCACGACACGTACGCTGGCCTGGTTGCCGTGGACGGCGACGGACAGCAGCCCGAGATCGCTCTCGCTCATTCCGACGGCGCGAACCCGATCGTTCGCGAAGCGATCGCGCGTCTGCCGAGGCGACAGCGTGATGCTCTCTTCCTGCGCTACTACCTCGATTTCGACTACCGCTCGATCGCCGAGGCGCTAGGGGTCGAGAAGGGGACAGTCTCCGCGACTTTGCACGCCGCGAAAGCGGCGCTGGCCGAAGTGCTCCAGGAGGTTGATCGATGACTTACCGCTCGCTCAAGCAGGCGCTCGACTCTATGGCGCCGGAACAAAAACACCTTCCCACCTGGGAGGACATCCTCGATCGCGCCGGCGGCGAGGTTGCCCTACCGGCTCGGAACCGCCGCCGGAAGCGGTCCTGGATACTCGCTATCGCCGCCCTGATCGTGGTTCTCGTTCCACTGGCCGCGATTGCCTCGGAGGAGAACTGGTGGTTCCTCCGCGAAGAAGGTATGGCGCCGAAGCCCGCAACCGACGTCGTGGTCGTCAAGAGCGGCACCTGGAATGGATATGACTGGAAACTAGTCGCCTACGTCAGTCGTACCGGCGATATTTGCTCTGGGATTCAGCTCGCTACGGGAGGCGGAGGATTGGCCTGCGGACCGATCCCAGCAGTACTTGGCTCTCCTGAGCCATCTGGAACCCGCTCGGCGGGGATGTCAAGCCTCGCAGGTTCCTTGGGCGCGCTCAGGGAAGACACCCCTTATATCGAGGGCCCTGTCGTTGACAAGGCAGCGCAGGTCGACATCTACCTATCGGACGATCAGGTCCTCCACGTACCCACCATCGAGGCGCCAAATGAGCTAGGTGTGCCGGTGCGATTCTTCGCCGCTGAATTGCCCAATTACAATGACTGGTCGAAGCTCGTCGGATTAGACGAAGAGGGAAAGATCGTCGCCTGTCTCAGCGTAGTCTACGCGGACTTGCCAGTGTGTAAATAGCAGATCGTGGTGAGCGGCTAGCGGAACTTTCCGCCGCGCTCCCGCGCCCGTCCCAGCGCCACAGCGTGGGCCTGGTACTCGAGTTCGTCGTCCAGTGTTTCGAGCTCGGGCGGCTCGCCCAGCGTCCGCGCTAGCGCCTGGCCGAGCAACCAGTCGGCCAGCCACGGGTTGCGGGGCAGGAGCGGACCGTGCAGGTACGTGCCGATCGCCTTGCCTAGGCGGCAGCCCTCAAAGCCGCTCTCGCCGTCGTTTCCGAAGCCGTGCACGACGCGACCGAGCGGGACGGCGCCGGGGTCGAGCAGCGTGCGGCCGCCGTGGTTCTCGAAGCCGACCACCGTCAGCAGCTCGCCGGGGTCGAGCTCGCATTCGATCGAAACGTCGCCGATCATGCGCCCCTCACCGGCCACCGTCTCCAGCGGCAGTATCTCGGCGCCGGGCATCTCGACACCCGTCCGGTCGCGATAGCCGCGCCCGAGCAGCTGGTAGCCGCCGCAGACCGCAAGCAGCGCCGCGCCGTCCTCGAGCGCCGCCGAGATCTCGTCATGGCGCTTGGCAAAGTCGGGCGCGATCAAGGCCTGCTCGCGATCCTGCCCGCCGCCCAGGTAGATCAGATCGCACTCGGGCGCAAGCGCCTCTCCGACGCCGACACCGACGACCTCCAGCTCGCAGCCGCGCCGCTCGGCCCGGCTGCGAAAGACGGCAATATTGCCGCGATCGGCGTAGATATTGAGCTGATCTGGATAGAGGTGACAGAGCCGGATCCGGGTCGTCATTTCGGCTTCCTCGTTTGTCCTGACTCTTCGCGCGCGCGCGCGGCCCTCTGCCAGTACGGGTCGGCGTGCCCGCGCTCGGCGAGCAGATTCTGCAGTTCGAGCATCGCAGTGTAGGTGGGGCAGACGACCAGCTCGCCCTTCTCTTCCGTCAGCTCCAGGCCGCGATCAAGCGCCTCGGTAGTCGAGCGTAAAAGCTCAATCTGGCTCTCCGGAAAGCCCGCGTACTTGAAGCGAAGCGCCAGCTCGGCCGCCCGGCCGCCGCTCGCTATCAAGCGCTCCAGCTCGCCCAGCAGCGGTTCGAAGTCGACGTCCCAGATCCAGGAGACGTCCTGCCCATCGGCGATGCCGTCGTTGAGGGCGATCACCATCGTCTTCGGTGTGCCGGCGGCGACGATCGTGCGTACCACCTCGTTGGCGCCGGTCGGGTTCTTGATCAGCAGCAGAAGCAGCTCCTTCTCTCCGATCTCGATCCGCTCGGAGCGGCCGAAGGCGGCTGCCGTACTCTCCAGGCCGTTCGCTATCTCAGCCGGACGCGCGCCGAGGGCTTGCGCCAGCGCCGCCGCGGCGAGTGAGTTATAGACGTTGTAAAGGCCGGGCAGCCCCAGCCTGACGGTCAGCGTCTCTTGCGGCAGGTGAAGACGGAAGCTGGAGCCGGCGAGGCCCTCGAGCGTTATCCCATCGGCCCAGATATCGGGTTTCGAGCGGCTGAAGCCGCAGCCGGGGCAGGAGTACACGCCGAGGTGCCCGACGTAGGCCAGTTGGTAGTCGTAGGCGACGCCGCAGTTGCTGCAGTAGCGGGCATCCGCAGCGTGGGGGAGTGGGCCGCCGAGGCGGGTGTCCTCGATACCGAAGCGGATAACGCCCTCGCGCCCGCGCGCGAGCTGCGCCAGTTGGGGGTCGTCCTCGTTCACGATCAGTGCGCTCTCCGGCGCCAGCCCGGCCACAACGCCGCGCCAGCGCTCGGCCAGCATCTCCAGCTCGCCATAACGGTCGAGTTGATCGCGAAAGAGGTTGCCGAGGCAGAGCACGCGCGGCTGAAGCGCCTCAGCCACCCGTGGCAGCGCCGCCTCGTCCACTTCGAACAAACCCAGGTCGGTACCACGCGTGTGCAGAAGCGCCGTCGCGACGCCCGAGGAAAGGTTTGCGCCGGCTGGATTACCGGCCAGGCGGTAGCGCGGAGCGAGAATCGCCGCGGCCATTGCGGCGCTCGTCGTCTTGCCGTTCGTCGCCGAGATGATGGCCGAGCCCTGCTTGATCCTGCACGCCAAGCGCGCGCTCGCACTCGCGTCGAGAGCATTCAGCACGCGACCCGGCAGAGTCGTACCTCCGCCCTTACCGCTGAGACGCGATACGGCGCCGGCCGCGCGGGCGATTAGAGTGCTGATTAGGAGCGGAATTCGCACCGTGGTAACGAGCCTACAGTACGTCCTTTCGTCCGATACGTAAGCTATCCGTCTATCTAGATGGATGATGGAATATCTCGGCTTTCACAAATCGCGTGGTGTGTCAGTAACAGTCGTGCCTTGCTTATCTGCCCCGATATGTCCCACGCTCTTCGCCAGAACGGCGAGAATGCGTGCCTTAGGGTGCTGTCTACGTGAATAGCACCGCAGAAGAGACCGACCGCAGCGACGGCTCGAAGCCAAAACCAGCGCTTCGTCATCGCAACCTGGGCACCCGAATTTTCACGGATCTGATCATCGCCGGCAGCGTCGGCCTGGATGTCGCCCTACTCGTACATCTCCGCTCCGGCACAAGTGGCTGGGGCGCCTTCACCTGTATCGCCGCCGCGGCCGCAGTCTCGCAGCTCCTCATAGCGCGCAGTTCGCCCTCCCACCACGCCCACGAGTCGCTCGCCGTCTTCATCGTGGCGGCCGCACTCGTCCTACCGCCCGAGTTGGTCGCTCTCGTGCCAATTGCACAGCACATTCCAGAGTGGCTAAAACAGCGCTACGGCTGGATGGCGCAAGCAGCCTCGATCTCCTGCGCCACGCTGGCGGCGCTCGCCGCTTGGGGGGCCGCCGATCTCGTCCTGAACGGTTCCGGGCTGACGGCCAGCAGTACCGGTGAGATCGCGCTGGCCGGCCTACTGGCAACAGCAGCCTTCGTGCTCGTCGATTACGCCCTGATCGCAATCATCAATCACCGACTGAGCGGCGCTCTGAGCGTCTGGCGATCGGCGGCCTGGCTGTCCTCGTTCGGCTACAACCTGGCCATGGCGGCGCTAGGCGTCGTGATTGCCCTCATCTGGGCCTACGACTCCTGGCTAGCGCTGTTTGCCATTGCTCCTTTGGCGCTGGCGCAGCGCTCGCTGACGGTGCCGCGCCTACAGGAGGAGGCACGCGTCGATCCCAAGACCGGCCTCTACAACGCGCGCCACTTCGGCCGCGTCTTCGGAGACGAGCTGGCGCGCTCGATTCGCTACGGCCACCCGCTCTCAGTGCTGATGGTCGACCTGGATCTACTACGCGAGATCAACAACAGTTACGGCCACCTGGCTGGAGACGCGGTGATCTGCGCCGTGGCCGATGTCTTCCGCTCAGAGCTGCGCCACTACGACGTGGCGGCGCGTTTCGGAGGCGAGGAGTTCAGCATCCTGCTACCAGAGACGCCCGTCGAGAAGGCACTGGAGATCGCGGAGAGGATCCGCCGCGCCGTCGCCGAGCGCTCCATTGACGTCTCGACCTCGAGCGAGCCCATCCACGCAACCATCTCGATTGGAGTCGCGTCCTTCCCGAGCGACGGCGCGGATAAGAACGCACTCGTGCATCAGGCCGATCTGGCCGTCTACCGAGCCAAGCTACAGGGACGTAACCGCGTTCAGGCTGCAAGCGCCGAGGCGGCCGTGCTCGCACCGTCTCTCGCCGGGCACCTCGAGGTTGCCACTCAGATCGCAGAGCATGAAGAGCGATCTCCTGCCGCGGCCGAGAGCAGCCCGCGACCTCGCGCCGCCCAGAGCCCATATTTCCTTTCGCTCTCCTTCCGTCTGGCCGCGCTGATCGCGCTCATCAGCACGGCCGGCATCGCCCTCGGCGTCGTTGCCGTGGTTTTCTCGCACGGAAAGATCGAATGGAGCGGAATCGTCGCCGTCACGGCCCTGGTCGGAGTGGGGCAGGCGCTTGCCATACGGGTCGACGACAGCTCTATTTCGGTTAGCGCGGTCGGCACGATCGCCGGCGTTGCTCTCTTCGATGTGCGTGTCGCGTTGCTGCTCGCGGTCACCTGCAGCGTGGTGGAGTGGAGCGCGCGCCGCTCAGCGCTGCACCAGGTGCTCTTCAACATCGGTGGTCTGAGTCTCGCCGGATTGGCTGCCGGTGGCGTCTTTGCGCTGGCCCGCGAGATCAGTCCCCATCATCTCGCCTTCTACCTGGCCGGGATCACCGCCGGCGGCGTATATTTCCTCATCAACACCGGCCTGCTGGCAATCGCGCTGGCGCTCGAGGGCCACGAGGACTGGCTCGGCGCTTGGCGCGAGCGCTTCACCTGGCTAGCGCCGTACTACCTCGTCTACGGCCTTGTGGGGGCGCTGATTGCGGTCGCCTACCAGGCCATCGGTAGCGAGGCGCTGCTCGTCTTCGCCTTGCCGCTACTGGTCATGCGAAAGACGCAAGAGGACTACCTGGGACACACTCAGAAGAGCGCGCACAAGCTACGTCGAGCCGCCGAGACGATCCAGAAGCAGAACCTCTCGCTCGAGCAGGCAAACAGGTTGCTCCGTGAGCGCTCGACAGCCGCCATGGAGAGCCTCTCTGCGACAGTCGACGCCCGTGACTCATACACCGCTGGCCACTCCCGCCGCGTGCAGCAACTCGCACTCGCGATCGGGCGCGAGATAGGGCTCTCGGAGGCGGAGCTGAACATCATCGGCCAAGCCGCCCTCTTCCATGACATCGGCAAGCTGGCCGTCCCCGACGCCGTGCTGCTCAAGCCGGCGGCACTGAACGACTACGAGTGGGAACTGATGCGACGGCACGCCGAGGAAGGAGCCCGCATCATCGATCGGCTTGGTTTTCTGGCCGACGCGGTTCCTGCCATTCGCCATCACCACGAGCACTTCGACGGCTCCGGCTATCCCGACGGTCTCGCCGGGGAGGAGATCCCGCTTGGCGCCCGCATCATTCACGTGGCCGACGCGCTCGACTCGATGCTCACTACGCGCACCTACCGCTCCGCCCGGCAGGTCACGCAAGCGCTGGTCGAGTTGCGCGACAACGCCGGCGAGCAGTTCTGTCCGCGCTGCGTCTCAGCGCTCGAGAACATCTTGCCGGTCGAGATCGAGGAGCTCCAGAAAGGCGACTCGCCCGAGGACGAATCGCCAGACAGCGCGCTTGAGCTCGCTCACTGAGGTTTCGGCTCAGAGAGCCTATCTTCGCGCCCGCTCGGCGGGTTGACGACTCGCCACCTAAGGGCCTATCCCGGTTGGGGAGGCGCGGCTGAGGCGGTCGAGGCGTGGATGCCGGGGGCCGCACGAGCCGCGAAAGCGCACTGGTAGTGCGGTGAGTGGATCGGGTGGTTCCTGGCGCCGCGAATCGGCCGCATCGGTTGTGCGGGCCTACCGGGATA
>DATCCQ010000170.1:0-10290 GCA_036511185.1 Gaiellaceae bacterium | reverse complement strand
CGTCGTCCGAACGGCCGTGCTAGCTTGCAAGCAGTTCCGGCAACGAAGACGGAGCTAAGGCAAAGGAGCCTTGGAGCGCAAAAGCGCGCCGGGGCGTTTTTTTTGGTCCCGTCGACGTGGGCGGGATAGGGGCAAGGCTGCCTCAGGACGCATAGCGCGTGCTGGGGTTTTTTGTTTTTCCGACGTTTTCGAAGCGGGGCCGGGGTCCCGCAAAAGGAGGTCTGATGCTTCCCTATCCCACATGGTTGAGTCCCGGCGACAACGCTTGGCAGCTCACTGCGGCGACCCTCGTCGGGCTGATGAGCGTGCCGGGCTTGGTCGTTCTCTACGGCGGTGTGATGCAGAAGCGCTGGTCGGTGAACAGCATGCTGCTGTCGTTTGTCGCCTTCGCGGTTGTGCTCATCGCCTGGGTGCTCTGGGGCTTCAAGATGGGCTTCGGAACGCCCTGGCACGGTCTCTCGAGCGGCCACGGCTTCTTCGGCAACTTCGTCGGCAAGCCGGGCAGCGTGCTCAGTCATAGCAGCGAGCAGGCGCGGGCGAACATCCCGCTTCTGAACGGGGCAATGCCGCAGTTCAGGTTCCCGCAGTCTTCGCTGGTCTACTTCCAGTTCGTCTTCGCGGCGATCACGCCGATCCTGATGCTCGGGTCGGTCCTCGGCCGGGTCAACTTCAAGGCCTGGATCCCGTTCGTCGCGCTCTGGATGACCTGCGTTTACTGCATCGACGCCTTCCTGATCTGGGGCGGTGGCTACTTCGCTCAGCACGGTGCCATCGACTACTCGGGTGGTTACGTGATTCACCTCTCAGCAGGCGTCTCAGGCTTCGTCGCGGCGGCCGTGATCGGTCCGCGCCTGGCGCGCGACCGCGAGATCGACGCGCCGAACAACCTGGCCATGGTGGCCCTCGGAGCGGGACTGCTCTGGCTCGGCTGGAACGGCTTCAACGGCGGCGACCCGTATTTCGCGGGTGCCAGCGCCTCCACGGCGGTGCTGAACACCAACCTCTCCACCGCGATCGCCTTCCTGGTCTGGGTGCTCTGGGATTACGTCACCAAGCGCAAGCCCTCGATGATCGGCAGCGTCAACGGCATGATCGTGGGCCTGGTGGCGATCACGCCCGCGGCCGGCTTCGTCAACGGCTACGGCGCGCTGGCGATCGGAGCGATCGCCTCGACGCTCGTCTACCTGGCCTACAACTACGTGAGCCTGCTGCGCCCCTTCCGCAACGTCGACGACACGCTCGGCGTCATCTACACGCACGGCTTTGCGGGGCTCATGGGCGGGCTGCTGACCGCCGTCTTCGCCGATCCGAAGATTCTCGTTTATCTGGGCATCGGCAAGGGCTCGGGCTTTTCGGCTACGGGCCTCATCCACGGGAACCTGGTGCTTCTCAAGTGGCAGGCACTCACGGCCCTGTTCGTAATCGTCTGGTCGGCCACGATCACCTACCTCTTGCTCAAGTTCGTCGGGCGCTTCGTCTCGCTGCGCATGAGTGAGGAAGACATGGAAGCGGGCGACGTCGCGGTGCACGGCCACGAGGTCTATCCGTCGGACATCCCGTCACTCGCCCTTCCCACCGGCATTCCCGGCTGGGTGGCGGTTCCTCTGGGGAGCGCGGCCTCCAAGAGCGGAAACGGAGGTGATGTGCTTCCAAGGGCATAGTCCGCTCAGCCAAGGATGAAGAGTGAGTCGCGAGACGCGGCAACCCTCTTCGCAAGCCGGGACGCCTCTCCGGCTCGCGACTCACTCTCTCCTTCGCCAGAGCCTCGGAGAAACCGCCGCTATCTCAAATGAGAAGCGGCGGGAGCAGACTGGCCACGACAACATTTGGAGAGAAGCCATGCCTATCGAAATCATCGTCTCTTACGACGCCTCTAACATGGATCAGGACGCACTCGCGCTCGGCCAGGTGCTGGCCGGGGAGAAGAACTCCCTTGCGCTTGCCTACGTGCGTCATGCCAAGGAAGAGGGCGACAATCGTGAGCTGCTTGCCGCGGAAGAGGCGGCCAAGCTACTCGACGGCGGCGCTCAACTACTCGGCAATCTGGACGCACCCCGCTTCATCGTTTTCAGCGCCTCGACACCGGATGGTCTGAGCCTGCTCGCCAAGAGCGAGCTGGCGAGCCTGATCGTCTTTGGCTCTGAATACCGCACCGCCGACGGGCACGTGGAGCCGCAGTCCTCGGCCCGGACATTGCTCGACGGCGGACGGGTCGCTATCGCGGTCGCGCCGGCCGGCTTTCGCGAGCGCAACGGCAAGAAGAAGATCAAGACGGTCGGAGCCATCACGCCGGAAGACGATCCCTGCGTCAGGACGACCGCCGATTCGCTGGCGGAGCGCTTGGGCGCCACGGTAGCGACTAGCCCTCACATCGCCCCCGATCTTCTGGTCATCGGCTCTAAGATCGGGACGCAGCACGGCGTGGTCTCGATGAGCGCCGCCGGTCTGTACCTGATGAGAGCGGTTCGCTGCCCGGTGCTCGTCCTGCCCAGGGGCGTCGGGGTGGATTTCTAACGCCCCGACGCGGTCGGGCCGAGCCCTTACGGAGAAGCAGAACATGAAGATCTTGATTGCGGAAGACGAATCGATCATTCGCCTCGATCGACGTCCAGCTCATCTCGGACGGGGAGGACGCGTGAACGAGCGCTCGGCCAGGAAAGGTTCGACCAATGCCGGTTGAAGGGCAGGCACAGCGCCTTGCCTCGTCACTCAGACCTCTAGACAGGCACTTCCTTGTAGCCATGGCGTGCGCAGCTGCTCTTGGTATCGGCGTCAGCGCTTACGCATACCTGAGCCGCGCGCCTGAGCCTTCGAATAAGGGTTGCGTCGTCGTGACAGTCGCGTCGTCGCTGGGGGGCACGACGCTTCGAAACTGCGGTGCCGATGCACGGAGGTTCTGTCGGGCTGAGGTAAAGCTCAACGGCGGGATCGCGGCCGAGTGCCGCCGTCAGGGCTTCGCGCCGACGCCTGGTCGTTAGGTTCGAGTGAGCCCGTCGCCGCGCCCTTGCTGTCGATCGGCGCTGCAAACGTTGGAGAGAGAAACGGACGCCAGACTCAACCCGGTCGTTGGGGCGTTTTGTCTGTAGCAGAACCGGTTGAGCACGTGCGTGGTACGCCTCTCTGGGCCGGCGCCAACGTTGTTCTAGCCCGAGAAAGTTCGCAGGGATAGACTGACGCCAAGCTGACGTTTGACGGGCGGGTCGCTTCGCCTGTGACTCCAACGGGCGCCCTTCGGCGCTCGCGGATGTCGCTCGGAAGTCTGCAACAGGTAGCGAGGCGCAAAGGAGAAAAGTAGATGGTGGCGGCACACGGTGATAACGGGTTTGTCCCTGGATTTCCCAAGGATTTCGGCTGGGGGGTAGCTACCTCGGCCTATCAGATCGAAGGCGCTGTCGACGAAGGCGGCCGCGGCCCGTCGATTTGGGATACCTACAGCCACGAGTCGGGGCGCACTGCGGGCGGCGATAACGGCGACGTCAGCTGCGATCACTACCACCACTGGCAGGAAGATCTCGACCTGATGGCCGATCTCGGTCTGAGCGTCTATCGCTTCTCGATCGCCTGGCCGAGGGTCATGCCGAGCGGCAAGAGTCCTCTAAACGAGGAGGGCGTCGACTTTTACTCGCGCCTGCTCGACGGTTTGCTCGAGCGCGGTATCAAGCCCTTCCCGACCCTCTATCACTGGGATCTTCCGCAAGCGCTGGAAGATGAAGGCGGCTGGGGCAACCGGGATACGGCCCAACGCTTCGCCGAATACGCAGCGGCGATGTTCGAGCGCTTCGGCGATCGTGTCGATCTCTGGATCACGCACAACGAGCCCTGGGTTACGGCTTTCATGGGCTATATCGGTAGCGAGAAGGCGCCGGGCGTGTACAACGATTGGCCGCTCGCCTTGCGCGTCTCACACCACCTGTTGCTCTCGCACGGGCTCGCTGTTCAGGCTCTTCGTGCCGGTCGTGCCTCCGCCAAGATCGGAATCGCTCCCAACCTGCATCCCACTAGTCCTCTCAGCGATAGCCCGGAAGATGCGAAAGCAGCGCAGATCTGGGACGGCTTCCAGAACCGCTGGTTCCTCGATCCGGTCTTCAAGGGCGCCTATCCCGAAGACATGCTCAGCGAGTACGAGCGCTTCGGCTTTGAAGATTCAGTTGAAGACGGCGATCTGGCGGTGATCTCGAGCCCGGTCGATCATCTCGGCGTCAACTTCTACCATCGCGCAGTAGTCAAAACGGAGCCGAATTCGCTCTATCTGGGCATGGTTTGCGTTCCCACCCAGCTGCCTTTAACCGAAATGGGCTGGGACGTCACGCCCGACGGACTGCACGAGATGCTCGTTCGGATCAAGCGCGACTACGGCGACTTCGACATCTACATCACCGAGAACGGCTGCGCCTACCCCGATAAATGGGACGGGGGAGACATCGTCGAAGATCCCGAGCGGGTGGAGTTCATCGCTCGCCACGTCGAAGCGCTCTCGCAGGCCATCGCCGACGGCGTTCACGTGAAGGGCTACTGCGTCTGGTCGCTACTGGACAACTACGAATGGGAGAAGGGCTACGCCAAGCGCTTCGGCCTCTACTACGTCGACTATCCAACCCAACGGCGGATTCCTAAGCGCAGCGCGCTCTGGTACCGCGGCCAGATAGCCGCGTCTCGAGCAGGCGGTTCGTAGGTCCGCTCCGGCGCCTCAGTGGCGCCGCAGCAAGACGAGCAGCCCGAGCGCAACGGTGGCTGCTAGAGCCATGCGGTTCACATCGAGCGTTGGCTTCCACTCGACCTGACCGTCGCGGATTACGACCAGGCCTACGGGCCTGGCGCTGTTACAGCTACAGCCGCGGCCTTTCTCGCTCTCCTCGACTCCTTCTTGCTGCCCGCAGCGGTGGACGGCGGCGACCGGGATGATCGTCACTCCGTCCAGGTCGATCGGCTCGCCGTAGACGCGCTTCGCGCTTGCCTTGTCGAGCACAGCCCGGCTGGCTCGCCCGGGCCTAGGCGCTTCGGTCTTGCTTTTTGGGTGTTCTGGCATTGCGTCTCTCCTTTACTCGGAATCGTTACTAGGCCGGGCGATCGCCTGTTACCACCGCCAGGTCGCCGCTCGACCATACGACGCTAGGCTCAAGGCCGGCCTCGCTCAGCCAGCCGAGCTGATCGTCGAGTCGGTCAGGGTGGTCCAAGGGCGACGAGAGAGGCGATACGGCCTGCTCCGGATCATCGGGAACGAAGACGTCGGCAAGCACGAAGCGCCCGCCGCCCGCGAGCACCTCGCCTATCCCGCGGAAGAGCCGCCGCTTGTCGGAACTTTCGAGATGGTGGATGGCCAGCGCCGAGATGACGAGCTCGAAAGGGCCGCCAGGGAGAGGATCTTCGAGCCGCTGAACGATAACCTGCTCGACCCGGTCTTCGGCCAGAGAGTCGCGGGCGGCTTCGAGCATCTCCGCCGACGCGTCAACGAGCAGCACGCGAGCGCCGGGGTGCTTTGCGAGCACACGCCGAGCCGTCTCGCCTGTGCCGGCGCCAAGGTCGAGGATTCTTTTCACAGTAAGCGCCTCCGTCGCGGCGGCGACGGTGTCCTCGAGCTCGTCGTACTGCGGCACCTTACTGCGAACGCGCGCTGGGTATGAATCTGGATGGAATTGATGGTCGGCCAAGAGTCCGGAAGATACCCGAGTTTCGATCGAACAGAGCGGAGTTTGGTTTTAACGAGCGCTGCGGCGACAATAGAGAGAACAGGTTAAAAATCGAAGGAGGAAGTTATGGGGTTTATGGATCGCGCCAAGAATGTGGCCGAGAAAACGGCTAGTAAGACGCGCGAGGGTGTCGAAGATATGAAGGCGAAGCGCGAGCTCGGGGAGACCTACGACAGCCTCGGCAAGCTCGCCGCCGAGCTCGTCGAGAGCGGCGAGATCGCGAACGAAAAGCTCACCCCACTGGTCGAGAAGGTCAAGGCTCTCAAGGCCGAGCTCGCAGACTGAGCGCGTAGCGCGTTCGAGGGCGCCGGTAGCACTCCGGCGCCCTCGCCCGGCGCTCTATTGAGCAAGGCCGAGCTGTACGGCCTTGACCACCAAAAGCACGACCGTGGTCAGGACGTAGATCCACATCAGGCGCATTGCCAGTCGCCGCTCACGCGACCAGACCGGCTTCTCGAGTAGAGCAAGCGGGGGCATCGTCCAGCTCTCCTTCTCGACGGCCACGGGAGGCTCCGTAGGCTCTTCTCGCCGCCGCGACTGGAACGCTCTCACAGCGAGAAGCGCGAGACCGGCCGCGAGCACGCCGCCCAGCACGAGCGCAAGGATAAGGACATTCACCGAGGGCAGCGCCGTCGTCACGACTAGGATGCCAGAGAGCACGAACAGGCTGCCGACGATGATGCTAGCCAGCACATTGAGCCAGGTTCCGTTGACCCAGGGCCCGAGCACGTGCTTGTCGTTGCAGAGCATGATCAGGAAGATCGTCACGCTCGGCAGGAGCACGCCGGCCAGCGCCTGAACGGCGACCGTGACCACCCCGAGCGGAGCGCGCGGGATGAGCACGATGCCGGCGGCCAGCAGCGTCAAGCCCGAGAAGGCGACGTAGAAAAGCTTCGCCTCGCGGAAGGAGCGGTGCAGCGAGTGACGGCTCCCGAAGGCGTCGCCGAGCGCATAGGAGGTCGCCAGCGTGACCGCCTGCGCCCCGATGATCGAGGCGCTGAGCAGAACGATTGCGAAGAGCACGGCGGCCGGCCGGCCGATCGTGTCGGCGAGGCCCGTGGCGACCGCGTGAGCGTCCTTGAAATGGCCGTGTTGCGAAGTTCCGTCGAAGGCGAAGGCAGCCGTGATCATCAAGGCGGCGGCGCCGATGACGACGATGACGGCGCCGATGATGGTGTCGGCGCGTTCGTAGTTGATCCAACGCGGTGTTATTCGCTTGTCGATCACGTTCGACTGCTGGAAGAAGAGCTGCCAGGGCGCGACCGTCGTTCCCACGATCGCGATGATGAGCAAGACCGAGGTTGAGTTGACGCCGCCCTGCACGCCGGGAACCAAGAAGCCGTGGACGATGGGGCCCGCGTGCGGATGGCTGAGCAGCGCAAGCGGGATGACAATCAGGCTGGCGAGGATGAATACGTACATGAAGCGCTCCCAGTTCTGGAAGCTGCCTGTGAGGGTCATCGCAATCAACGCCAAGGCGGCGAGCGGAACGACGATGTAGCGGTTCAGACCCAGGTACTCGAGCGCCAGCGTGATGCCGATGAACTCCGTCAGGATGGTGAGGAAGTTGAGCACGAAGAGCGCTCCCACCGAGTAACTGCCCCAGAAGCGTCCGAAGCGCTCGAAAACGAGCCGTGCGTGCCCGACCCCGGTGACGGCGCCCAGCCGGACGACCATTTCCTGGTTAACGATCACGACGACGATCAGCAACGCAAGTACCCAGAGCAGGCTCGTGCCGTAGTTCTGTCCGGCCTGGGCATAGGTCGAGACGCCGCCGGCGTCGTTGTCGCCAACCATGACGATCAAGCCGGGGCCCATGATCGCAAGCAGAGCTTTGCCTCGACCACGCCACGAATGGCGCGGCGGAACCTCATCCCGGCGGATGGTGCCCAGAGCGCCCTTGATGTCGCCGAAGCGCGCCTCGTCGGACCGGGCAGAGGCCTTCAGCTGCCGAGCCGAACGCGCAGGAGTCTTCCTCTTGGACAATCGCTATACCTCCTCCGGCCACGTGAGCCGGTCATGCGTGCGCCTCGCGCACGCCCAGGAGGTCAGCGATCCGCTTCGCTCACCGTGCCTGTAAGGCGCGCGCGGAGTTGCTACTCAAAGGGTCATCAGGTTCCACGGATACCTCCACGCGAACTACCAGAGCCGCCCGGACTCTACCAGCCATAGCTCCTATTCCAATAAAGCTGTAGGTCCCTCTCGGGGCGTGCTACTCGTTGCTGAAGGCGCTGAAGCGCCGGCGCCAATCTTCCGGGAACAGCAGCTCGAGCACGTCGTCGACGGCGATCACTCCGATCACGTGATCGTCCTCGTCCACCACCGGCAGCGCCGTGAGATTGAAATCGGTCAGCTCACGCGCTACCTCGGGTAGGTCGGCGTCGGGATGCAAGCTCACCGGGCGGCGTTGGACAATGTCCGCAAGCCGCGCTTCGGGGTCGGCGCAAACGAGAGCGGCGATAGCGAGCGCACCAGAAAGCTTCTGCTTGCTGTCGTGCGTGAAGACAACAGTCAGCTGCTCGGGCTCCAGTGGCGACTTTCTCACCTCTTCGAGCGCTCTCTTGACGGTCACGCGCTCCGAAAGGCAGATGAAGTCGGGATTCATCAAGCCGCCGCCGGTCGAAGGATTGAAACCGAGCAGCGTTCGCACTTTGCGCTGCTGAGTCTTGGGCAGCAACGAGAGCACCGGCTCGCGCCGCTCCTGCTCGAGCTCGGCTAGCAGGTCGGCCGCGTCGTCGGCGCCCATCTTGGCCAGCACGTTTGCCGCCTCGCCGTCCGAGCGCTGATGCAAGAACTCGACCTGGTGCTCGGGATCCAGCTCCTCGAAAACGTCGGCCTCGAGCTCGCGGTCGGCACCGACCGCGCGGATGATCTCTTCGCCCTCGTCGTGCGTAGCGGCCTCGACCAGGTCGGCGATCTCGGCCGGATGGAGCTGTGCCAGCTTGCCGAAGCGCATGCGCAGCCTCGATGACGGGACATGTCCCACGAACGGCTCGACGCTCTCCCAGTCGAGCACCGTGCGCGCCGCCGAGCGGCCTCCGAGCCGCCTGGGCAGAAGCCGGCGCAGGGGGCCCCGCAGGCTTACGTCGACGCCTACGACGCGCCACGCGCCCTCGGTGAAGGCCAGATCGATATCGCTCGCTCTAGCCAATCGAGCGCCGGCCACATTGATCAGCCGGTGCCCGAGAACGTCCTGGCGCAAGAGCACCTCGCTGCGACGGCGCTCGAAACGGCCGAGATCGAGCTGGTCGCCGGCGAGCTGAACTCTCCCGGGCTTGAGCTCGGCGATCATCTTGGCGGCGACGAAGAGATCGCGCCCGGCTACGTGCGCCTTGAGCCCTGTTACCGGCGGGTAGGCGCCGTCGGCCAGCCTGACGATCAGATCTTCAACGCGGCCGAGGTTCTCCCCGCTACGGTCGACGAGCTTGCTCTTCAGGAGCATCGAGAGGTGAAGTACCGCTATATCCATAGGCGGAAAAGACTAACTGAGAAGCCTGACGCACGCCGGCCGGCTCCGACCCCCGTGCATCGATGCTAAAGCGAGTTCTTCTTGGCGAACTCGACGAGCTCGTCAACGTAGCCGAAGGCGAGCCCGGTCACCGTGTCCGCGGCGCCGTAGTAGATCGCCAGCCGCCCGGTCTCAGCGTCGCAGAGCGCAGCGCAGGGGAAGACGACGTTGGGCACATCGCCGGCGCACTCATAGAGCGTCTGCGGCGAAATGATGTACGGCTTCGCGCGCGCGATCACCTTCCAGGGCTTCTCCAGATCGAGTAGCGCGACGCTTGCGCTGTAGACGAAGCCGTTGCAGGAGGTGAGCACACCGTGGTAGATGAGCAGCCAGCCCTCGGAGGTCTCGATCGGTACTGGGCCTCCGCCTACCTTGGTGGCCTGCCAGGAGTATTCGACCGGCGCCATCACGTGCCGGTGTTTGCCCCAGTAGGTCAGATCGGGACTCTCGCTGTAGAAGATCTCTCCGAATGGAGTGTGGCCATTATCCGAGGGCCGCGAGAGCATGGCGAAATTGCCGCCTACCTTGCGCGGGAAGAGAACGCCGTTTCGGTTGAAGGGCAAGAAGGCGTTCTCGTACTGGTGGAAGCTCTCGAAGTCCTTTGTCCAAGCGACTCCGATCGTGGGCCCGTGGTAGTAGTTGCACCAGGTCACGTAGTAGCGATCCTCGATCCAGACGACGCGCGGGTCATAGCCGTAGACGAACTCCGCGATCTCGGGCTCGGCGCCCTCGAACTGGAGAGGTTCTGGATCAAGTTTCCAACTCAGGCCGTCAGAGCTGAAGCCGCGATGCATGACCATCAGGCGCGATCGGTCATCACAGCGAAAAACGCCGGCAAATTCACCCTTGTACGGAACGACTGCGCTGTTGAAGATGCTGTTCGAGCTCGGAATGAGGTCGCGTGGGATGACCGGATTCTTCGAGTAGCGCCAAACCGGTTCAGTAGTTCCGGTTGGCCGATCTTCCCAGGGGAGATTGTCGATCTTCCCCTGGCCCAGGATCTGTACCTGGCTCATGCGGTTTTACCAGCGACCGCGGCCGGCTCGATCTCTCGCGCCTCTTCAGGCGAGAAGCGAACGAGATGGTCGGGCTCGG
>DATCCQ010000169.1:0-3314 GCA_036511185.1 Gaiellaceae bacterium | reverse complement strand
GTGCGGGTGATCGGTGTCGATTCCTCTGCGCCAATGCTCGAGCGCTGCCGCGAACAGGCCCGAACAGCCGGAGTCGCCGAGCTGCTCGATCTACGCCTCGGCGATCTGCGCGATCCATCCGTCGCCGAGAAGGTCGCGCTTGTCATCTCGCCCTTTCGCGCCTTTCTGCACCTTCTCTCTAACGAAGAGCGCCGCTTAGCCCTGACGCGTATACGCGGCCTGCTCCGACCCCGTGGCCGCCTCGTTTTCGACGTCTTCGCGCCCGCCGCCGAAGACATAGCCCAGACGCATGGACGCTGGATCGAGCGCGAGCCGGAGATTTTCGAGCGGGCCGACTGGGACGCAACGACGCGACGATTGACACTGCAGGTGCGGGCGCCCGACGGCGAGACGAGCATGGAGCTGGCTTGGCTCTCTCAGCCGGAATGGAAGGGGCTACTCGAACAGAGCGGCTTTAGCGTCGAGGCCTGTTACGGCTGGTTCGATCGCAGCCCGTATGACGGAGGGCCGGACATGGTGTTTATAGCCGCGGGACGTTAAGGTACGAGGCGAAGTAACTCCACCCCGTCACGGAAAGGCGCCGCAAATGCTCGCACTCTGGATCATCCTCGGGCTCGTTGTTCTACTCCTGCTCTTTCTCGCAGTCCTCTACAACCGACTCGTCCGTCTGCGCAACGCCACGCAGAACGCCTGGGCCCAGGTAGACGTGCAGCTCAAGCGTCGCCACGACCTGATTCCCAACCTGATCGAGACCGTGAAGGGCTACGCCGCTCACGAGCGCGGCACCTTCGAAGCCGTCACCGAGGCAAGGACCGCCGCCCAGAAGGCGCAAGGCCCTGCTGAGTCGGCTCAGGCCGAGAACATCCTCACCCAGGCGCTCGGCAAGCTCTTCGCCGTCGCCGAGGCCTACCCGCAGCTGCGCGCGACCGAGAACTTCCAGCAGCTTCAGGCCCAGCTGGCCGAGACCGAGAACAAGATTCAGGTCTCGCGCCAGGTCTACAACGACACGGTGCTGAGCTACAACAACTCGATTCAGACCGTTCCTTCGAACATCGTCGCCGGTGCCTTTGGCTTCAAGCCGCGGGAGTTCTTCGAGCTCGGCGCAGAGGCCGAGCGCGAGGCTCCTCAGGTCAGCTTCCCGGGCGCGGAGGCGCCCGCGGTGGACGCGGCGCCACAAGCGTCAGCGATGGACACGCCGCCGCAACCGCCGGCTGAGCCCGAAGCGCCTTCGGGCCCGGCGCAGACGTAGTGCGCAGGATCGGAGTTTGCGCCGCTTTCGTCGTGCTCTGCACGGCGTTGGCGGCGCCTGCTCAGGCCACGGTGCTGAACGGGGCGGTCATCAACGCCCAGGTGCAGCGGGACGGTTCGCTTAAGGTCTCAGAGCAAATAGCGATCAGCGACGTGTTTCACGGCGCCTACCGGGACATCCCGCTACGCAAGGGCGAGTCGATCGATCAGATCGTAGTCTCCGAGCAAGGTCGGCCCTACCAGGTCGGCGGCAGCACAGAGTTGGGCTCGATCGGCGACCCGAGCAGCTACGCGACAACTCGAATCGGCTCGACAGAGAGGATCGTCTGGCACTTCGACAACCCAAGCGGCGGCACACGTACGTTCACCGTCTCCTATCGCTTCCGCGGCCTCGCCGTCGCCTACGACGACGTGGTGGACGTCTACCTCCAGGTCTGGGGCAAGAACTGGAAGGTGACACTCCCCTCGCTCACTGCGACCATGAGCCTCCCCAACCAGACGATCAGCCCGAGCTATCGCGTCTGGGGAATGCCGGTATACGTTCACGGCACCGTCGAGCGCAACCCCGGGCGAGCCGTTCTCCGCGCCTCGTCGATCTCTCCCGGACAGTACGCCGAGTTGCGGGTCGTCTTCCCGCGCTCCTTCCTGACCTCGACCGGCGGGGCGCAGGTGAAAAGCGGGCCCGGGCTGGAGAAAATCGTTGCGCAGCAAAAGGCGAGCTTCGACGCCTATGACCGCGAACGAAGGCGCATTCACGACGCGCTCACGCACTGGAAGCGTACGCTGGCGATTCTCTTCGGGCTGGCTTCGCTGCCGGCGCTCCTGATCATGGGGCTCGTCTATCGCTTCCTCGGACGCGACAGAAGCAAGGGCTACGACCGCACATACGAGCAGGAACCACCGTCCGATCTTTCGCCGGCGCTCGCCTCGGCGCTTCTCCGGCAGCGCGAAAACGCCGGCGCCAACGAGTTCACGGCAACACTCTTCGATCTCATACGCCGCGGAAACTACAAGGCCGCGCACGTCACGGCCGAGCAGTCCACCTTCGGCGGTCTCCATCACACACAGGTGGCCGATCTGGAGATCTCGAAGGGCAAGTTGCTGACCGACCTCGCCCCTTGGGAACAGTCGGTAGTCGAGGTTACCGATGACGTGCTCGAGAAGGAAGGTAACGAGCGGCTGTCTCGCTTTCACACACGAATCGCCGCCAAGCGCGCGACAAACGCCGAGCGCTTCCAGAACTTCACGAAATCCGTCTCCGAAGAGATCAAGAAGAAGAGCTGGTACGACAATCGCGGCCGCGCAGTGCTGGTGACCAGTTGTGTCGCCTTCTTCGTCGCCGGGGTCGTGCTCTTCTTCTACGGAGTGGAGACCTTGCGTCCACTCGACCCGCAATTCAAGAGCATCGCGGCGATCGCCTTCGGTGTCTGCGCGGGCATCAATGCGCTCGTTACCGGGATCGCGCTGGCCAAGGTCTCGCTCTGGCGCTCGCGTAAGAAGTCGGTCGAGCTCGAAGGGCAGCGCTGGCGGGCATTCCGCCACTACCTGAACGACTTCCCCAGGCTGAAGGAGGCGCCGCCGTCATCGGTCGCGCTCTGGGAGCGCTACCTCGTCTACGGCATCGCCTTCGGTATCGCCGAGCGCGTCCTCCAGGGGGCGCAGATTCACATGCCGCAGGAGCTGCATGACCAGAGCTCGCTCTACTGGATCAGCCCGAACGGCGATCTCGGCTCCGGCGCGACCTCACTTGGCATCTCGAACCTGACCTCCGGCTTCAGCTCCGCGTTCACGCCGCCGGCGTCTAGCTCGAGTAGCGGCGGTTTCGGCGGCGGTTTCGGGGGCGGTGGCGGTGGTGGAGGCGGTGGCGGTGGTGGAGGCGGCGGCTGGTAGTCAGCTCGTCTGACGCCGACGCTCGTACAACGCGAGCGCTCCCGCGACGGCGACGTTGAGCGACTCGGCACCCGCGGCGAGCGGAATCGTCGCCAGTTCGTCGCAGCCGGCCGCGACCTCGTCCGGCAGACCGTCTCGCTCGGCGCCGAGCACGAAGCAGACCGGCCCCGAAAGAC
>DATCCQ010000168.1:0-4908 GCA_036511185.1 Gaiellaceae bacterium | reverse complement strand
GCGGTAGCGATGCCGTTGCTCGAGGCGGTCGAGCATGCTTCGCTACGCGCCGGCATCCCTGTGGACGCTCGCATCGAGAGCGGCCGGACACCGACTCACGCCCTGCAGAGGCTCTGGGATGTCGAGCGCTTCGATCGCATCATCGCCCCCGCGCCCGCCGAGCGAGGATCGGGCTTCAGCGAAAAGGATCTGACCTGGCTCCTCGTTCACGCTCCAACGGAGACGCTGATCCTCAAGCCTCGGCCTCCCGAAAGAGTCAGTTCTGAAGGCTCTGAGAAGTAGAGACACGCTGCGCTCTTGGTCACGCGCACCTAGTCAGCTCCTGTAAGCGGTTTAGGGCCGGTTTACGAGAAGGGGACGAACTACCCGCGCGTCTATATGGCGCAAATACGACGCAAGCTCGAGCCCGTGCCGTCCCGTCCACGTTACTTCCTGACCGAGCCACGCATCGGCTACCGCTTCGAGCCTGCCACGAACGGGTAGGGTTGAGCCTGGGCTGGAAGTAGTTGGAGTCGGGCTTTTCGACTACCCCGAGCGGTGCCCGAACTGGCACCGGGAAACACAGGTTTTACAGGTAAAATTAGTTACGTCCGGGAAGGCTCCTATCGTTCCGTGGTCCGTCGGTCAATTACCCGCAAAATCGGGTGTTCGGCCGGCCGTAGGAAGTCCCCAGGAGTCCGTTTCAGAGAGGGAGAGGCGAGATGGCGACAGCCAAAGAGACAGCGGTTGAGGCGACGGAGAAAGAGCTGGAAAACGTCGTAGTCGACGCGGAAGCTAGTCTCGGCGTGCGCCGCTACTTCACCATCCCCGGGCGCGACCCCTTCGACGAGATCGAGTGGGAGGTGCGCGACGCCTTCATCCCCGGCAAGGAGGGCGCGGCCTTCGAGCAGAAGGGCGTTGAGTTCCCGCGCTTCTGGTCGCAGACCGCTACCAACATCGTCGCTCAGAAGTACTTCCGCGGCAAGATGGGCGAGCCCGAGCGCGAGTGGAGCGTCAAGCAGATGATCGGGCGCGTCGTCACGACGATCGGCGCCTGGGGACGCAAGGGCGGCTACTTCACGGGCGAGGAGGAGGCCGAGACCTTCGAGGCCGAATTGAAGGCGATTCTCGTCAACCAGCTCGCCGCCTTCAATTCGCCGGTCTGGTTCAACGTCGGCTTCGAGGAGAAGCCGCAGTGCTCGGCCTGCTTCATCCTCTCGGTCGACGACAACATGGAGGCGATCCTCGACTGGATCAAGCGCGAGGGAATCATCTTCCGCGGCGGCTCCGGAGCCGGGGTCAACCTCTCCCGCCTGCGCGCGTCGAAAGAGCAGCTGACCAAGGGCGGGCACGCCTCCGGGCCGGTCTCCTTCATGCGCGGCGCCGATGCCTCGGCGGGCACGATCAAGTCGGGTGGCAAAACGAGGCGCGCAGCCAAGATGGTGATCCTCGACATCGATCACCCCGACATCGAGGAGTTCATCTGGTGCAAGGCCAAGGAGGAGAAGAAGGTTCGCGTGCTCGAGGCGGCGGGCTACGACATGTCGCTCGACTCGCCCGACTGGGCCTCGATCCAGTACCAGAACGCCAACAACTCGGTCCGGGTCACCGATGCCTTCATGCAGGCGGCCGTTGACGACGGCGACTGGAACCTGACCGCACGTGTCGACGGCTCGGTGATCGCGGCCACCAAGGCGCGCGAGCTGCTGCGCCAGATCGCCGCCGCGGCCTGGGAATGCGCCGACCCCGGCATCCAGTACGACACGACGATCAACAGGTGGCACACGGTTCCTAACTCAGGGCGAATCAACGCCTCGAACCCCTGCTCCGAGTACATGAGCATCGACAACTCGGCCTGCAATCTCGCCTCGCTCAACCTGATGAAGTTCTGCCGCGAGGACGACGGCGAGCTCGACATCGAGGCCTTCGAGCACGCCATAGACGTCGTCTTCCTGGCGCAAGAGATCCTGGTCGGCTACTCCAGCTATCCGACGCCTGAGATCGGGCGAAATGCACTTGCCTTCCGTCAGCTCGGGCTCGGCTACGCCAACCTCGGCGCGCTACTGATGGCGCGCGGATTGCCCTACGACTCCGACGAGGGGCGTGCCTACGCGGCCGCCATCACGGCGCTGATGACAGGGCGCGCCTACCGCAAATCGGCCGAGATCGCGAGCCGAATGGGGCCCTTCGCCGAATACCAGAAGAACGCCGGCGCGATGCTCAGCGTCGTCTCCAAGCACCGGGCCGCGGTCGGCAATATCGATCACGACGATTCCGTCCCGCGCGATCTCCTCTCGGCCTGCCGCAAGTCCTGGGACGAAGCGCTCGACCTGGGCGAGGCGCACGGCTTCCGTAATGCCCAGTCAACCGTGCTCGCGCCGACCGGAACGATCAGCTTCATGATGGATTGCGACACGACCGGGGTCGAGCCCGACTTCTCACTCGCCAAGTCGAAGAAGCTGGTCGGCGGCGGCGAGATCACGATCGTGAACAAGACGGTGCCGATGGCGCTCGAAAAGCTCGGCTACTCGCCCGCCGAGGGCGCCGAGATAGAGGCCTTCATCGACGAGCGCAACACCGTCGTCGGAGCGCCTCACCTGAAGAACGAGCACTACCCCGTGTTCGACTGCGCGGTCGGCGAACGCTCTATCCACTACCTCGGCCACGTGAAGATGATGGGCTCCGTTCAGCCCTTCATCTCAGGCGCGATCTCCAAGACCGTGAACATGCCCGAATCGGCCACGGTCGAGGATGTCATGCAACTGCTGGAGGACGCCTGGCGGCTCGGTGTCAAGGCGATCGCCCTCTACCGCGAGGGCTCCAAGGTCGCCCAACCGCTCTCGGGCAAGGGCGATAAGGGCGCCGGCGCTCTTGCTCCAAACGCCCCGTTCATCGCCAACCCGCAGCGCCACCGCCTGCCCGACGATCGCACCGAGGTCGGGCGCAAGTTCCGCGTCGGCGACTACGAGGGCTACATCCACGTCGGCATCTACGACGACGGCACGCCCGGCGACGTCTTCCTCGACATCGCCAAGGAGGGCACGACCCTGGCCGGCCTGATGAACGCCTTCATGATCGCCATCTCGCTCGGGCTGCAGTACGGCGTGCCGCTCGAGGTCTTCGTTTCCAAGTACGCCCACATGCGCTTCGATCCCTCGGGCCCGACCAACGACGCCGACATCCGCATCGCCAAATCACTCCCGGACTACATCTTCCGCTGGCTCGGTAAGCGCTTCCTCTCGGTCGACCAGCAGGAGGAGATCGGCATCCTCTCGCCCGCCGTGAAGGCGAGACTGGCTGAGGGCTACACGAACGGCGGTTCTCCCGGCCAGGGAGGCGACCCGGCTCCGGCCGAAGCGCTGCCCCCCGGCCAGAAGGCGCTCTTCAACAGCTGGGAGGACGCCGTCGAGTGTGCCCGCTGCGGCGGCCGCATGGTCAGGACGGGGAGTTGCTACACCTGCCGCGACTGCGGCACGAATACCGGCTGTAGCTGAGCGAAAGCTGGCGCTTTCGCTCAGGATTCGGGCTCTGCCGGACACCGGAGCGAGCGGCCGCGACGAAAGCAGGTGCGAGCCATCGCGTAGGAACGACCCAGCCGAGGAGCCGATAAAGTCCCGGCCAGCCTTAACAGGCTCGAACCGGGAGCAAGGACAGGCTCAAGAGGAGGTTGCGCGAAATAGCTCTCCGTCTCGCCGATCGCTGGATCTGGGACTTCTGGTTCGCGTGGCACGAAGGCACGTGCCACCTCTTCTACCTGCAGGCCCCTCGCTCGCTCGGCGACCCTGAGCTACGCCACCACAATGCCTCGGTCGGCCACGCCGTTTCGACCGACCTGACAAGTTGGACAGTGCTGCCCGATGCGCTCATGCCGGGCGAACAGGGCTCCTGGGACGACCTCGCAATCTGGACCGGCAGCCTGATCCGCCACGACGGCCGCTGGCACATGCTTTATACGGGAATCGGCCGCGAGGAGGCCAGCCGCGTGCAGCGGATCGGTCTGGCGACCTCGCTCGACCTCGTGAACTGGGCAAAGCACGAGGCCAATCCGGTCATCGAGCACGATCCGCGCTGGTACGAACTGCTCGACCTCACGGTCTGGGGCGATCAGGCCTGGCGCGATCCCTGGCTCATCCGCGATCCATCCGAAGGCTACTTCCATGCTCTCCTCACCGCGAGATCAGCCGCCGGCGATCCAGATGCGCGCGGCGTAATTGGGCACGCTCGCTCGAGCGATCTCAGCTCCTGGGAGGTGCTGCCTCCGGTGACGAGCCCCGGCGAGTTCGGACACCTGGAGGTGCCTCAGGTCGTCGAACTGGGGGGACGCTTCCTGCTGCTCTTCTCTGCGCAGGATGTCGTCCATTCCGCCGAGCGGATCGTTCGGCTCGGAGCTGCGGCGCCCAGCGGAACGTTTTGCGCGAGCGGAAGCAGCCGGCTCGGGCCCTTCGACATACGCTCGGCCCGCCCGTTATCCCCCGAGCGCACGCCCTCGCTCTTCAGCGGCAAGCTGATCGAGAACGGAGCCGGGAACTGGTACTTCCTGGCATTCGTCCTGGAAGATGCCGCCGGCGAGTTCGTCGGCGAGCTCGGCGATCCGATTCCGGTCACCATGCGCGACGGGAAGCCGGTGCTGGGCTAGGTCAGGCCTAACGGCTCGTGGCCGCCGCCACGAACGCGGTCACCAGCGGATGGGGATCATCCGGCCGGTAGCGCGCCTGGGGCACGTACAGCGTGGCGATGAAGAACGGGTGCTCGGGTAGCTCGAATACCCGCGCGGCGCCGGCGCTGCCTGTTCCGCTCACAGCGAGTCCGTTCTCTTCGATTCGCGAGCGGTACTCCGGATTGAGGCCGAAGCTGCAGAAGAACGGCTCGACGGCCGAGGACACCCCGTAGATCGCCGCGACGCGAGAGCCGGGAGCGAAGAAGACCTCG
>DATCCQ010000167.1:0-2740 GCA_036511185.1 Gaiellaceae bacterium | reverse complement strand
CCCTCTATCAGGGCTATGCGACGGAGGCCACCAATCTGCTTTTCGGCAGCATCGTCGGCGTCAGTGACAGCCAGCTTCGCAATCTCACCATCGTGGCGGTAATCGTCCTTGCCGGTCTCGCGGCCGCGTTTCGACCGCTGCTTTTCTCCAGCGTCGACCCCGAAGTTGCCGAGTCGCGCGGGGTTCCTCTGCGCGCGCTCTCGGTGCTGACCTTCGTGCTGATCGCTCTGACAACGGCCGAGGCGATTCAGGTCGTCGGCGTTTTGCTCGTTCTCACGCTCGTGATCACGCCCGCCGCCGCCGCCCAGCGCCTGACCGGCCGTCCGGGTGTCGCCCTGCTTTTAAGCATCGCCATCGCCCTCGTCTCGACCGAGGGCGGCATCTTGCTTTCGCTCGAGAAGCCCTGGCCCACGAGCTTCTTCATCGCCACCATTTCCTTCGCCGCCTACCTCATTGCCCGCGTCGTCGATGCCACACGCCCGGCCGTCGCTCGCGCTCCGCGGCGCGAACCTGCCGAGGCGATCGAGACACCGACACCCGTAGAGCTCTAGCGTCCGGCTCGCATCTTTATTGTCGTCCAGATCCCGCCGCGTCGGGGTGTCTGTCGCCGCGGTACGCGCGCCAGCCCAGCTCGAGCGCGAGCGCGATCATCACCAGACCAAAGAGCCGCTGAAGCGTCGCCGAGGCGAGCGTCTCGGCGAGAGTGCCCCCGGCTACGACCCCGAAAAGTGAGCCGGCTCCGAGCTTCCCGACCGCGTTTAGCCGGACGTTTCCGTAGCGGCTCTGGCGCCAGGTGCCGACGATGACAACCGGAACGATGGCCAGCAGCGAGGTCGCCTCGGCTTGATGCTGGCTGAGCCCGAGCGCGAGCAGCACGGGAACGAAGAGAATGCCGCCGCCCACGCCGAAAAGACCGGCGAGCACCCCGGCGGCAATACCGGCGACGATGGCCAGCGCGATCGTCATCCGATCACCAACTTGATTCCAACAGCCGCCAGGAAGACGGCGAAAAGCGCCGTCAGCAGGCGCCCACGCAGTCGCTGCTGAAGAGCCGCGCCAAACACCACACCCCCGGACGCCGGAAGGCCGAGCAGGAGAGCTTCACGCACGTGCACCTCGCCGTGCCAGGCGTAGAAGGCGGCGCCGGCGGCTGCCGTGACCCCGATTACGGCCAGCGACGTGGCGGCGGCGATTTTCGGCTTGTAGCCGAGCCAGATCAGGGCCGGAACGATGAGCGTGCCGCCGCCGACCCCAAACAGCCCACCGTAGAAACCGGCTGCCAGACCAATGAGAACGATTACCACCGTCGTATCCTAGAGACGCCAGGTTTATCAGCAGCGCGACCGTTGCCCTTGCTCGAGAGGGCGACTGCCGGGAGGACTCGTCAAGCAATGGAATCGAATCGTCTTCTCGCAGAGCTGGCCAGCGAGCCCAGGCGCGCCGCGCTGCTACTCGACGTAGATGGGACGCTGGCGCCGATCGTCAGCCGTCCGGAGGATGCTCGAGTGCCCGGCGACACGCGCTCGCTCTTGAGTGAGCTGGCCACCCGCTACGGGCTGGTCGCCTGCGTTAGCGGCCGCTCCAGTGCTGAAGCCAGGCGCATCGTCGACGTCGAGGGGCTTTTCTACATCGGGACGCACGGGCTCGAGCTGGCGCCCGGCGCCGCCGCCTGGCGCGAGCAGATCGAGCGCTTTACCGTAACCGTCGACTGGCCGCCTGAGTGGATCGAAGACAAGGGACTGTCGCTCTCGCTGCACTATCGACAGTCGCCCGAGCCCGAGCAGGCCCGCCTGGCACTGGAGAGAGTCGCCGAGGCGGCGGAGGAAGTCGGCCTGCACGCCCGCTTCGGACGCATGACGCTCGAGGTCCTGCCGCCGGTGGAGGCCGACAAGGGCACCGCCATTCGCTCGTTGCTCGATCAGCGCGGGCTCGAGCGGGCTCTCTACGCCGGCGACGACGTGACCGACCTCGACGCCTTCCGCGCACTCGAAGGCCTGGAGCTGGGAATCTGCGTCGCGCTCAAATCGAGCGAGACGCCGGCCGGCTTGATCGAGGCGGCCGACATCGTTCTGTCCGGCCCGGACGAGCTTTTCGAGCTGCTACGCGCTCTCTAGGTATCCGCTAAAGGTCCGCCCTCCTGCGGAGGGCATGGTGACTTTCGGCGGTGTAAAGCACCCGAGATCGGCGGATGGCGTTCTGTGAGCCACGCCATCGCTCCCCAGCATCGGCTACTTCCGCACTCCGTCTCTCCCGGCGGAGGTTTAGGGGCCGATGATCTGCTCGAGCGCCTGCCAGGTCAGGCGTATGTCCTGCTCGCTGGTGCGCGCGTTGCCGATTGCCCAGCGGATCACGAAGCGGTCGCGCAGGCGGGTGTGGGAGAGGAAGGCGACGCCGCCGGAGTTGAGGCGCTCGAGTAGCGCCTCGTTCGCCTCGTCCGAGCCCTTGAGGCGGAAGCAGACGGTCGAGAAGGGGCGCGGCGCACAAAGCTCGAAGCGATCGTCCGCCAGGACCAGCTCTTCGACCAGCGCCGCCAGCTCGACGGAGTTGCGAATCGCCTTCTGCAGGCCTTCTCGCCCGTACCAGCGCAGTACCGCCCAGAGCTTGAGCCCGCGCATGCGGCGGCCCAGTGCCGGCCCGTACTCCATCAGGTTGAGCGCCTCCTCGGGCGCGCGCAGGTACTCGGGCACGAGGCTGAAAGCGGCGCGCAGATCGTCGGGGCGCGCCGTGTAGAGGCAGGAAC
>DATCCQ010000166.1:0-9164 GCA_036511185.1 Gaiellaceae bacterium | reverse complement strand
ATACCCGACGCGGCCGATCCGCGGCGCCAGCGGCCGCAGGGCCGTTTTCCGCACTACCAGTGCGCCTTCACGACCCTCCGGCCACTGTCATCCACGGCTTGACCGCCTCGGTCACACATTCCTACCGGGATAGGCCCTTAGAACCCAGCGCGAAGCCGGTCGCAGAGCAAGGCGACCTTTTCCGGGCCGCCGCGCGGCGCGTCTTCCCACTCGTCTACGCGCGGGCCCCAGAACTCACGCGGCGTGCCCCGGTGGCGGGCGACGACGTGAACGTGGTGATGCGGCACATGATTGAAGGTGAAGGCGTAGACGTGCTCGGCACCGTCTTTCTCAAGCGCCTTCGCCAGGCGTGTGACGACCAGCGCCAGCGCACAGGCCTCGTCGTCGCTGAGATCGGCCAGGCCGCGAGCGTGTCGCTTGGCGTCTACGAAGAGATAGCCGAGGTAGCCGCCGACCACGTCGGAAGGAGCATGAGAGACGAACACGTTCTCGTCCTCGTAGAGCAGCTCGCCCACGAGCATCCCCTTGCCCTCGTGCTTCTCACAGATCGGGCAGCCTTCCATGCTTCCACCGTAGCCGACCTCGGCGATGCCTGTCCAACGGGGCAGGTGATACAGCCGCTCGTAGCTGATTCGGTAGTCTCATTCTGCGATGGAGGAGGCACACCTGACAGTCGTCGCCAGTGGCATCGAGGCCGAGATGCTTTGCGGGCTGTTGAGCGCGGAGGGAATCATTTGCTTCTCCCGCGCTACCGACCAGGGAGCCGGCTCGATGTACGGCGCGCCACGAGGATTCGGAGCGACGGAGATCGTCGTCCGCGCCTCGGATCTGGAGCGAGCGCGGGAGCTGCTCGCGGCCGGCGACGAGAATCCATAGAGGGGTGGCGACGGAGACAGAGACGCGCGGCAGGCGTTGCTACATCCGCTCAAGCTCGCTGGCCAACAACTCGGCCCAACGCCTCGCCCGCGGCAGCGGAACCAGCCCCAGCCCGAGCGGGCGTAGTGCGACTCCGTGCAGCGCTCCCGGGATGAGCGTGTAGTCGCCCTCGACGCCCAGCGCGCGGGCTCGCTCGAAGCCGGCGCGGGAGAGTCGCGGCGAGACGCCCGGAATACCGGGCAGCGCCCGGTCGAGCGAGCCGTGGAGGACCGCTAGACGGCGCCCGCGCAGGCCCTCGAGCGGCAGCCGCGGCGGAATCCAGGGCGCCAGTCCCACCACAATCTCGACCGAGGGCTCCGCGGCGGCCATGATCGCCACGCCGCCGCCCATCGAGAAGCCGACGAGCAGCGTGCGCTCGCCGCCGGCCGCGACGATCGCGGCGCGGGCATCCTCGACGCACTCCTCGAAGCGGCGCCAGGATTTGATGCGGTAGCGCAGCTCGGCGAAGCGAAGCTCGGGAAACTGCGGCCGCAGCCGTTCCAACAGCCACTCCATCGAGGGGCTCCAGGTGCCCTCCACCTCGGCACGCCGGCCGCCGTTCATGCAGACGACGCCGAGCGGACCTTCGCCGCCCGTGATTCGCAGCTCTGCGCCGGTCGAAAGAGCTCGTTTCAAACGAAGACCCGCTGACTGGGTGCGGTCGGTGAGCGCGAGGCTAGGGCGCAGTGTCGCGTTCGTAGCCGGCGGCTACGGGCGCGACCGAGGACAACGCATCGCGCCGCCGAGCGTGACCAGGCGGCGGAGCACTTCGTTTGGGAACGAGTTCCTAGCTCCATCCTCGCGAACGCTACCCTTAGACGCCTGCGACGCGGGCGACTCCGGTCGGACCTGGAAAGATGCGAGAAGCAATCACCCTTGAGAGAGGAACGATTTGAAGCTTCTGGTTCTTGGTGCAGCGGGCAAGACCGGTCGTCTGGTCGTGGAGCAGGCGCTCGCGGCCGGGCATACGGTCACGGCCTTCGTCCGCGATCCGTCCAAGCTGAAGCTGAGCGACGAGCGGCTCAGCGTTGCCAGCGGCGATGCTCGCGATTTCGACAGCGTGCTGGCGGTACTGAATGGCCAGGACGCCGTCATCAACACCATCGGCGGCGTTGAGGCCGAGTTGGTCGCGAAGACCACAGCGGTGATCGTGGTAGCCATGCAGACAAGCGGCGTCAGACGCGTCGTGACCCTGTCTTCCTTCATGGCCACGCCCAACTTCAGGCCGACCGGGATGATGAGGCTGCTCCCGGGCCTGGTGCAGAGAGTCACCAAGGACGACCTGGCCGGCGCGAAGCTGCTCGAAGGCTCGATGCTCGACTGGACGATCGTCTACGCGACGCTGCTCAAGAACAAGCCCCGGGCCGGCTTCCGTCTGGTCGACGCGGATGAGACCGTGACGGCGAAGAACCACGTCAATAGAGCCGACGTGGCCGCGTGCCTGCTCGATTTGCTCGACGATCGCAAGACGATCCGGCAGTCGCTTTTAATCACGGGCAGCCGGTAGGCGCAGTGTCGCGAGCGCCTTCGTCTCCCGTTCCTCCGGATCTGCCCGAGGAGCTTGTTCGCCTGGACGAGCTTCCGGACGAGCTGCGCAAGCTCGAGCTGGAGAGAAGGCTTTTGGCCGGTCTCGACATGAGCGGGCGCGACGCGACGGGGCTACGGCTGGTCGAGAGCCGCCTCGAGCAGGTGGAGCTGGCAGGCGCGAGGCTGCAGGGAGCGAGCCTGCGCGATGTCGCGGTCTCCGCCGGCAGCTGGGCCAACGTCGCCGCCGACTCGTTGCTGTTGAGACGCAGCGAGTTCCGCGGCGTGCGGCTCACCGGCGCGGCGCTGGGCAACGCGTCGCTGGAGGACGTTGTCTTCAGTGACTGCCGCATCGACCTCGCCCGCTTCCGCTTCGCCAAGCTGCTGCGCGTCCGTTTCGAGAGCTGCCGACTGGAAGAGGCCGACTTCTACGCGGCCGGCCTGAGCTCGGTCGTATTCAGTGATTGCGACTTGAGTGGAGTCGCTCTGGCGGGAGCGACCTTCGTCGAGAGTGAGCTGCGTGGCTGCAAGCTCGCCGCGGTCGGTAACCCCGAGCGTCTGCGCGGCGTGAGGATGCCCTGGCCCGATGTGGTGCAGGCAGCCGATGTGCTGGCGCTGGCAGTGGGCATCGAGATCGTCGAGTAATCCGCAGACGGCGTTTGGGTTGCAAGAGATCTTCCGGTGGGAGATACTCGACGCCAGGAATGGCCGAGAAGGCGCTCGCATACTCTCAGGGCCTCTCTAGCGTCGCGCTACGCGCCGAGACGATCGGGCAGATGTGGGCTGAGATCGTCGCCGCGCACGCAGGTAGCGACGCGCTCGTCTCGCGGCACCAGGGAATCCGCTGGACCTACGCCCAGATGGACGAGCAGGTCGAGCGCTGCGCCCGCGCCCTGATCGCCGAAGGAGTGCAGAAGGGCGACCGGGTGGGTATCTGGGCGCCGAACCTGGCCGAGTGGGTGGTCGTGCAGTTCGCCACGGCGCGGGTCGGGGCGATCATGGTCAACATCAATCCTTCCTACCGGGCGCACGAGCTGGAGTTCGTGCTGCGTCAGTCGGGCTGCACGATGCTGATCCTGGCGCCCGGCTACCGAAACGCCGACTACCGCGCGCTGCTCAAGGCCGCCGAGGCACCCGCTCTGACCCGCTCGATCGTGCTGGGAGAGGGCTGGGAGGCGCTGCTGGCCCGCGCCGAGGAGGTCTCGCCCGAGCAGCTCGCCGAGCGCGAGAACAGTCTCGATTTCGACGAGGCGATCAACATCCAGTACACCTCGGGCACGACCGGCTTCCCCAAGGGCGCCACGCTCACCCACCACAACATCCTGAACAACGGCTTCTTCATCGGCGAGACGCTGGCCTACACGCCCGTCGATCGCGTCTGCCTGCCGGTGCCCTTCTACCACTGCTTCGGGATGGTGCTGGGCAACATGGCCATCATCACGCACGGCGCCTGCATCGTCATTCCCGGCGACGGCTTCATCTCGAAAGAGGTGCTGGAGACGGTGGAGGCCGAGCGCTGCACGGCGCTCTACGGCGTGCCGACGATGTTTATCACCGAGCTGGCCTCGCCCGAGTTCGAGCAGACCGACTTCTCCAGCCTGCGCACCGGGATCATGGCCGGCTCGCCCTGCCCCGTGGACACGATGAAGCGGGTGCAGGGCGACATGCACATCAGCGAGATGACGATCTGCTACGGGATGACCGAGACCTCTCCGGTCTCGACCCAGACGCGCCTCGATGATCCACTCGAGAAGCGCGTTGGGACGGTGGGCCCGGTGCACCCTCACGTCGAGGTGAAGATCATCGATCCCGAGAGCGGGCGCACCATCCGGCGCGGCGAGACGGGCGAGCTGTGCACGCGCGGCTACTGCGTGATGCTCGGCTACTGGGAAGACGAGGAGGCGACCCGCGACGTGATCGACGCGGCGCGCTGGATGCACACCGGCGACCTGGCCACGATGGACGACGATGGCTACCTGAACATCGTCGGCCGGATCAAGGACATGATCATCTGCGGCGGCGAGAACATCTATCCGCGCGAGATCGAGGAGTTCCTCTACTCGCACCCGCAGATCGTGGATGTGCAGGTGATCGGCATCCCCGACCCCAAGTTCGGCGAGGCGATCTGCGCCTGGATCATCCCGCGCCAGGGCGCCGAGCTTAACGCGAAGGCGATCAAGGATTTCTGTCGCGGCGAGATCGCCCGCTACAAGATTCCCCGCTACTACCGCTTCGTCGACAGCTTCCCGATGACCATCTCGGGCAAGGTGCAGAAGTACAAGATGCGCGAGACCGAGATCGCCGAGCGCGGTCTGACCGAGCTCAAGACGGCCTAGAGCGTATCCCGGTAGGGGGACGCGGCTGAGGTGGTCGAGGCGCGGATGCCAGGGACCGCACGAGCCGCGAAAGCGCACTGGTAGTGCGGTGAGCGGATCGGGTGGTCCCTGGCGCCGCGAATCGGCCGCATCGGTCGTGTGGGCCTACCGGGATAGGCTCTTAGTCTCACGCTCTCGGCCGGCGGATCCGTACGGCCAGGCGAAACTGGCGCCCCGAGAGCGTGAGAGGCACCGGCTCGAGCCCTCCAAATCGGGCGTGTCTTCACGCGCAAGGCCCTGTTAGAGTCGCTGGCGTGCGTCCCGACGTTACGGTCGGTCATCCGAGCAGAGTCGTTTACCGCAAAGAGAGGAGCGTGCGAGCGTTACTCGTGTCGTTCGTCCTGGCGACAGCTCTCCTAAACACCGCCTGCTCTCAGTCAGGCGGTGAGAAGACGCGGGTGACGAGCAGCAAGAAGGCCGTCCGCCTGCTCTTCGCCGGCGACGTGATGCTCGGGCGCGGGGTGGCCCAGGTCGCCAAATCGAGCCCGAGCGAACTCTTTGCCGGCATCCGCTTCGAAGTTGCCTCGGCCGACCTGGCGATGGCCAATCTCGAGTCACCGCTGACGACGCGGGCGCACGTCTCGGGGCCCGACGCGCTCGAGGCCCGGCCGTCCTCGGCCCGCCTGCTCAAAGCGGCTGGCTTCGACGCCCTCTCGATCGCCAACAACCATGCCGGCGACGCCGGGCCGGGGACGGTGGCAGACACGATGCGGGCGTTGCGGAAAGCGAAGATCGCGGTCGTGGGAGCAGGCGCCTCGCGCAAGCAGGCCTTTGCGGCCAGGATCATCTCGGCCGGCGGCCTGCGCGTGGCTCTTCTCGCTTTCGATACGACACTGGAGGGGCCGGAGCCCGCCGACGGAAGTCCCGGCGTAGCGCATTGGGACAGGAAGCTCGCGCAGCAGGCGGTGGAAGACGCCCGCGCCCACTCCGACATCGTCGTCGTCGCGTTGCACGGCGGTTCTCCCTACGCCCCCGAGAGCGATCCTTACCTGATGCGCCTGGGCCGCTCGCTCGCCTCTTGGGGCGCCGACATCGTCTGGGCGGCCGGGCCACACGTCGTCCAGCCCGTCCGGCTGATCAAGTCCGCACAGAGCGGGCGCCGGACGATCGTTGCAACGAGTCTGGGCAACCTGGTCTTCGATCAGCACATTCCCGGCACACGCCGCGGAGCGCTGCTCGAGGTGCTGGCCGGCTCCGACGGAGTACGGGCCTACCGGGTCGGTCGTACCGTCGCCGCGGCGCCCGCGAGCTTCCTCGGCTGGAAGACACCGCGCTCGAATGCGGTAGTGATCGCCGGCGGCTGGTGGGCGCTGGCCCACTCCGTCAAGCCCGCTCGGGTCAAGCGCCCGCCCAGCCTGACCGGATTCAAGGGGAGGGTGACCAGCGCGGCTATCGGCGATGCCGAGGGCAACGGCGGCCGCCAGCTCGTCGTCTCCTTCCGGCGTCCGTTCCGCCCGACCAAGGTCGACGTGCTCGTGCCGCGACGGCGACTGCTCGACCGCCACAACCTCACCGCTCACATCGGTCTCTACCGGCCGCGCGATCTGCGCCCGCTTTGGGTGGCGGGCACCCTGCTTCGCCCCGTTGCCCGCCTGGCCGTCTGCGATGGTTCGCTGGCGGTGGCCTATTCGACTCTCAACAACCCTCGAATCGCCGGCACCGGCGCCTGGAGGTGGGGCGGCTTCGGTTTCGCGCCCCTGGCCGACCTGCCCGGATCCGGCAAGCCCGCCTGCGCCGATGTCGACGGTGACGGTCGGCTCGATCCACTCATGCTCGAAAGGAGCTCACGATGACCAGGTCAAAGCACGCGCTTGTTTGTGTGGCGCTCTTACTCGTTGTCGCCGCCGTGGCGATCGGATGCGGCTCCAAGGCCAAGAAGGCCGCGACCACGGCAGCCGCTACCACAACGCGCAGCACGACGAGCACAACGCCGGTGATCAAGCCGGTCGCGTTCGCGCTTCCAACTTCGCTCGTGAGCTTCGCCGACTTCACCCCGATAGCGCTTCTCAACAGCGACTCGCCGGCCTACGCGGGGCCGGCAACACCAACCTCGCTGGCGAACGTCAAGGTCGTCAAGACGCTCCAGAACGAGCTTCAGAAGCCGGGCGTGACCGCGGCGCTGGAGAAGAACGGCTTCGTCGTCGTCCCGGCCGACTTCAAGCTCTTCCAGTACGCCTACGAGGGCAATGCATACGAGGGCTGGCCGGTGTTCGTGACCACGGATGTCGCCTACCACGAGTGGCACCTGGCCTTCGACAAGCTGCTGCGTAGCCTCGAGCAGCAGGTGCTGCTGCCCAAGCTCGAGCAACTCGTCTCGGGAGAGCTTCAAGCCGCTCAGGCACAAACGGCCGAGCTGAAAGGCTCCGCGCTCGAAGACACGGCCTCGCGCGTCGAGCAGCTCTATCAGGTCGCCGCCGCGGAGTTGGGTCAGCCGGTCACGCTCGGTCCGCTGGCCAAGGAAGAAAAGGCGCTCGTCGACGCACACACGGCGCCCGACGCAACCTCGCCGATCGTCGGCTCGAACGTCGACTACTCGGTCTTCACCCCGCGTGGCCACTACACCCGCACGCCGCAACTGACGCGCTACTTCGTCGCAATGTCGGTTCTCGGCCAGCTCCCCTTCTGCGTTCCCGACAGCTACAAGTGCCCGGGCACGGAGCCGGCCCGGATCGGCATCCTCGCCTCGCGTGTGCTCGACCAGGATTCGAACCTTGTCGCGCTCTGGCGCGACATCTACGAGCCGACCGCCTTCCTGGTTGGTACTGCCGACGACTACACACCGCTCGAAGTCGAGACGGCAGCCAAGAGCACGCTGGCCGGCGGACTCGCCAATGCCAAGGCTTTCGCCAGCGACGCGGCGGTGAACGCGGTCGTCGCGGCCTTGATCAAGGCGCGGCCGGTGAAGATCAATCCCGAGCGCGCCTCGATCCGCCTGATGGGGACGCGCTTCGTGCTCGACTCCTACCTGCTCGACCAGCTCGTTTTCCCGAATGTCGGCACCGAGACCAAGCCACGCTTGACCCCCTCGGCGCTCGACCTGGCCGCGAGCTTCGGCTCCGGCTACGCCCAGAAGCTGCTCGAAAAAGGCGGCGCGACCGCCTACGCCAACTACTCGAGCCAGCTCAAGAAGGTGCAGAAGGTAGTGGCCAGCCGCCCGGCCAAGGACTGGGGCTCGACCGTCTACGATGCCTGGCTCTACGCACTCGAGCCGATGTTCGTCACGCACGGGACGGCCTATCCGGCCTTCATGCGCTCAGACGCCTGGACGGGTAAGGCGCTGCAATCTGGCTTCGGCTCCTACACCGAGCTCAAGCACGACACCATCCTCTACTCCAAGCAGCTGATCGCGGAGGGAGGCGACGAGAACCTCTACGAGCCGGCACCGCGTAACTGGGTCGAGCCCGATCCTGTCGCCTACTCCCGCCTGATCGAGGCCGTCAGGCTGATGCGAACAGGCCTGGCCGAGCGCAACCTGCTCACCAAGTCGGCGGGCAATCTGCTCTCCAGCGAGACGGAGATGCTCGCCTTCTTCAAGCGCATCGCCACGGACGAGCTGGCGGGAAGGCCGATCTCGAGCAAGGACAACGATCGGCTCCGCTACATCGGCGGCGAGCTGGAGGCTCTCTGGTGGCGCACGGCCGACGTCTCCCGCTACGCCAAGCCCACCGACGCCGACGACGAGGCGCTTATCGCCGATATCGGCTCGAGCACGAAGGGCGTGCTTGAGCTCGGAACCGGGCGAATCGATCGCATCTACGTGATCGTCCCCGACGACCACGGCAACTTCCAGCTGGCAGCCGGCGGCGTCTACTCCTACTACGAGTTCCTCAACCCGCCCGGCACGCGCCTGAGCGACAAGGAGTGGCAGGGCCTGCTCGACAGCGGCAAGGCGCCGGCCCGCCCTGATTGGGAGAAGGTGTTCTCCGCCAGCTAATCTAGGTCTCCGGGCTCCGTACCGCCTCGCCGCGGCACGGGGCCCGGTTTGAGTACGGTGAGGAAGTGAAGACCAGCGCCGGAATACTGCTCTACCGCCGCGGCGAGGCCGGCCTCGAGGTGCTGATCGCGCACATGGGCGGACCCTTCTGGGAGCGGAAAGACGCGAGCGCCTGGTCGATCCCGAAAGGCGAGATGAACGAGGGCGAGAACATTCTCGAGGTCGCCAAGCGCGAGTTCGAGGAGGAGCTTGGCTCGGCACCGCCGCCAGAGCCCTATCTCGAGCTCGGCGAGGTGCGGCAGGCGAACGGAAAGCGGGTCGTCGTCTTCGCCGTTCAGGGCGACCTCGACGCCGAGAGCATCCAAAGCAACAGCTTCCAGATGGAGTGGCCGCGTGCCTCCGGGCAGATCGGCGAG